>NZ_JAUBRH010000030.1:0-77813 GCF_036701775.1 Microcoleus sp. N9_A2
CGAAAAATCTTCTCTTCATCCCTTGGGTTTGTCTTGGCAATTAGAATAACTCCTTCCCCTACTTATTGAGCCGATACGGTGATTTCATAACTTTCAAAACCATATTCTTCTACGTCATCCCAATCATCAACGCAGCCTGCGGTAATGGCTTCTAAAATTACTAAAGCGTTTTTGCCATCTCCTTGTTCGCTGAATTCCTGGGCTTGCTGAATCAATTCTAAAATTTCTTCTGTAATCGGGTCTTCTTCATCATAACCATATTCATACTCGGAATAATTCTCAGCTTGTCGGAAAATGTCTCGTACTTGTCGCCGAAAAGGAGCAGGATCGATCGCACTTTGGCGATGTATTTTCGTCAGTTGGCTTGTCGGAGCAGACACAGCGTTAGAATTAACGTATAGTTTGATCGCACTTATCAGCGACGGTTCGTTGTCCACTAAATGCTCTACTAACTCATAGATTTGGGCGTCGTTGAGGCGAGAAAGCAAGTCTTCCAGCCTCTCGCCCTGTTCAATTTTTTCGGGTTCTCGCAGACACAAAAACAGCGTAGCGATAATGTGTTTGCACCATCCATCGCCATCGTAAGGACAAGTGCATAATACTCCAGATGTTAATCCCGCAGGATTGAACGGCAGGCTAACGCTGTAGGCTTGAGATTGAGAACCGTATACTGTTGCTTGCACCATATTGCCACGGAGAACTGCGTTAGTAACATTTCCACCTAAATAGTAATCTTCGGCTCGGTTGAGCGATCGCTCAGAACTCTTATTCTTGATGATCGTTTCACTAAGTTTGGGAATAGGCATCACACCAGACCTCAGCAATTAAAGGATTAGACTCGATTTTACCCGAAAAATGTCGATTTGTAATGAGGACTAAACTCCTCGGATTTAATTAGGACTAAAGTCCGAACGATCAAATTATGCTGGGAATTGAAGTGGATTTGAAGCCTCAAAGTTTGAATGTTTTGCGCGACGGGCCGACGGAAACCTATCTTTACTATTCTTTAAGGTTAATCTTAATTGAGGAGAAGTAAACATTATGCAATCTACTGTGCAAACAGCAGCGGGCATTAAAACCGAACCCTCAACTGTCAACTGTCAACTGTCAACTGTCAACTGTTTAAGATTCTTTGATATTCTTGAGTTTGGATGCCAGCAATTCGATCGGCAGCGCTAAGATGGTTAAGCACTGTTTTGCACTACTCTCATGTCCCAACGCGCCGAAACCTCAAACAGCCAGCCAAGTGCATCCCGCAACGGGCATAATGTGACGAATTCTCACTCTAACAACCAAAATACGATTCGGGTTCGCGGTGCGAGACAGCACAACCTGAAAAATATCGATCTGGAACTGCCGCGCGATCGCCTGATCGTGTTTACTGGTGTCTCCGGTTCCGGTAAGTCTTCCCTGGCTTTCGATACAATTTTTGCGGAGGGACAGCGCCGCTACGTTGAGTCTCTCAGCGCCTACGCGCGCCAGTTTTTGGGACAGTTGGACAAACCGGATGTGGACGCGATCGAGGGGTTGAGTCCGGCTATTTCGATCGACCAAAAGTCAACTTCTCACAATCCGCGATCGACTGTTGGCACTGTTACAGAAATTTACGATTATCTCAGATTGCTCTACGGCAGAGCTGGCGAACCGCACTGTCCGATTTGCGATCGCTGCATTGCGCCCCAGACAATTGATGAAATGTGCGATCGAGTCATGGCCCTTCCCGACGGCACTCGCTTTCACCTTCTGGCGCCCGTGGTGCGCGGAAAAAAAGGCACTCACCGCAAATTACTGTCTAGTTTAGCTTCCGAAGGATTTATTCGAGTCAAAGTTAACGGAGAAATTTTAGAACTGTCAGAAAATATCGAATTAGATAAAAATCATACGCACAACATCGAGATAGTTGTTGACAGGCTAATTAAAAAACCCGGTTTAGAAGAACGTTTAGTTGATTCTCTGGCTACTTGTTTGCGCCATTCTGAGGGAATTGCGATCGTTGAAGAGTTACCGACTGATGAAAATTCCGAACCACAGGGGCCGATCGTATTTTCCGAAAACTTTGCTTGTCCCGAACACGGCGCGGTAATGGAGGAACTTTCACCCCGGTTATTTTCGTTTAATTCGCCCTACGGCGCGTGCCAAAACTGCCACGGTTTGGGGAGTTTGCGGACTTTTGCGCCGGAGTTGGTAATTCCCGACGCGAAAGCGCCTCTTTATTGTGCGATCGCGCCTTGGTCAGACAAAGACAATTCCTATTATCTCTCTTTGCTTTGCAGTATTGCTGATACTTGTGGGTTTGATATCGACACTCCTTGGTATCGATTAAGGCCCGAACACCAGCGGGTTATTTTGTACGGCAATGAGCAAAAGCGCACCGCAGAAAGTAAAAAGCGCGACGGCACCACCGATTTGAGGAGAGATTTTAATGGCGTAATTTCCATGTTGCAGCGCCAGTACGACGATACTGGTTCCGATCTGATCAAGCAGAAGTTGGAACAGTATCGGGTCGATCGCTCTTGCGAGGTTTGTCACGGCAAACGCTTGAAACCCGAGGCGCTTTCGGTGCGGTTGGGACAGTACGGAATTGTGGATTTAACCAGTATTTCGATTCGCGAATGCCGCGAACGAGTAAATAATTTGGGATTGAGCGATCGGCAATTCCAAATATCCGATTTAGCCCTGAGAGAAATCAAAGCAAGGCTACAATTTTTGCTCGATGTCGGGTTAGATTACCTGACTTTAGACCGCGCAGCAATGACGCTTTCTGGCGGAGAAGCCCAGCGAATTCGGCTGGCGACTCAAATCGGTTCTGGTTTGACGGGTGTTCTCTACGTTTTGGACGAACCGAGCATCGGACTGCACCAAAGAGACAATTTTCGCCTGCTGCAAACCTTAACAAAATTGCGCGATTTAGGCAATACTTTGATTGTCGTAGAACACGATGAAGAAACCATGCGAGCAGCCGACCATATTGTGGATATCGGACCCGGTGCTGGCGTGCACGGCGGCAAAATTATCTCTGAAGGAAGTTTAGAAAATTTGCTGGCCGCTGAGGGATCTTTGACTGGTGCTTATTTGTCGGGAAAGCGAGTAATTGAAACGCCTAATGAAAGGAGAAAAGGCAACGGCAAAGCTCTCTCCATCATAAATGCGACGCGCAACAATTTAAAAAATATCGATGTAGAAATTCCCCTGGGAAAACTCGTCTGCGTGACGGGCGTTTCCGGTTCGGGAAAATCAACTTTAATCAATGAATTGCTGTACCCGTCGCTGCAACATTATATCACCAAAAAAGTGCCTTTACCGCCAGATATGGACGCCCTCAAAACTAAAGGCGAACGCTCTCTAGAGGATGTGGTGGATAAGGTAATTGTCATCGATCAATCTCCCATCGGCCGCACTCCGCGTTCTAATCCCGCTACTTACACGGGAGTCTTTGACGTGATTCGGGATTTGTTTTCCGAAAGCATTGAAGCGAAGGCCAGAGGTTACAAAGCAGGGCAGTTTTCTTTTAACGTCAAAGGGGGAAGGTGCGAAGCTTGCGGCGGCCAAGGGGTGAACGTGATTTCGATGAATTTTCTGCCGGATGTTTACGTGCAGTGTGAGGTTTGCAAGGGTGCACGGTACAACCGGGAAACGCTGCAAGTGAAGTACAAAGGCAAATCGATTTCTGATGTTTTGAACATGACTGTAGAGGAATCTTTGGAGATGTTTAAAAATATTCCTAGGGCGGGCGCCAGACTGCAAACTTTGGTTGATGTTGGTTTGGGTTACATTCAGTTGGGACAGCCGGCGCCGACGCTTTCTGGGGGGGAAGCGCAGCGGGTAAAATTGGCAACGGAACTGTCGCGCCGCGCTACTGGGAAAACGCTTTATTTGATTGATGAACCGACGACTGGTTTGTCGTTTTATGATGTTCACCATTTGTTAAATGTGCTGCAAAGATTGGTGGATAAGGGTAATTCAATTTTGGTAATCGAACACAATTTAGATGTGATTCGGTGCTGCGATTGGGCGATCGATTTGGGCCCGGAAGGAGGAGATAAGGGCGGCGAGATTATTGTGGCGGGAACGCCGGAGGATGTGGCAGAAAATCCGAGGTCTTATACTGGAAAGTATTTGCAAGCTGTTTTGCAGCAGCATCCTTTGGGGAGTGCTGTAGCTGTTAGTTAACTAGCAGGAATTACGCAATTCTCATAATTAGTAAGGTGCGTCAGATATTTAAACCTTCAATAATCGTTTAAGAAACTCATCTGACGCACCCTACAATTAAAATACTATTACAAGTTAGTCTGCTTAGTCGTCAGAGAGTTCTGCTCTGCAATCCGATCGGCTTTGGGACAGAGGTATACTGGTACAAATTAGCCAAACTTCATCAAGGAAAACAATGGGTCAACTATATAACTTTGTATGTCCTGGTTGTGGGTACATAGCAAAAATGGTTTCTGGTGGTCTGGGCTTTGGAATGATCACTGTTGTTAGAACAATGACCTGTGAAGATTGTAAAGCAGTAGTTGACGTTGTGATTGATCGCGATGGCAAAGATGGCCCGACTGGCGATCCTAACTATCATTATCCGAGTATTTGTCGTCAATGTCGGGGATCGCGGTTCTATCCCTGGCCTAGTACACATCCTTGCCCAAAGTGTGATGCCAAGATGATTAAGAATGAAAGACCGACGCTGTGCTGGGATTAGTATTTTGTAGGGTGCGCAATGCGCACCGGCTAATCTTGTAGGGTGCGTCAAAAAGTATTAAAAAGCAAACCAGTACGTATTTCAATGGGTATCAAAGTCAACCGGTGCGCAGTGCACACCCTACAAACTACGATATTTCAAGCATTTTCGGCACTAAAAACCAAACTCAGCACACACGCCAGACAGGGCTAATCTGGCAGTGCCCACCGATACCTATCAAATGTTTCTCAGATTTGAACCCGCAAAAACTGTCATCGAACGTTATGAAATTCGACTAATTATTTACAATCCAACTCGTGAGGCGATCGACCAATGGATAGACTAAACGAATACCGCAAAATTGTTTGTGACTTTCTCGAAGACTTTTCTAAGAATGACGCAAATGCTCAGTTGATCTTCGATTTCGCCCGCGATCGATACCTCGTCATGCACAACGAATGGCGCGACGAATATCGCATCTATGGGTGTGCCATGCAGCTCGATATCATCGAAAATAAAATCTGGATTCAACACAACAGTACGGAAATCTACATCGATCGAGAACTGATTCAACGTGGCGTGTCTCCTCAAGATATCATTCTTGGGTTTCGCTCCCCCAACATCCGAAAACTCCTTGCCACCAACTATTCCTAGAGATAAAGGTTGGGAACAGTTAGATAGATATTTGGCTAGATTGGGACAAGATTCCGGTTGGTTGGTCATTTTCGATCGCCTAGAGAATGCACCCGAACTCGAAGAAGGGTTGAACACTGAGAGTCATACTACTCCAAGGGGGCGATCAATTACACTAATTAGAGGGTGAAATCCTGGTATATTATGTACTAATAGTAGATGCGATATTAACTATCTTGAATTGTGGGAGACATTGCCATATTTTGCGCTTGTTTCTGCATAAATTCAATATCGGACAGCAACCAAGTGCGGGGCCCGCTGCATTGATGAGCAATTAACAGCCCCCACAGTCCTTTGTTTGTTAAAATTGGCACAACTAAATTGGCACGAACTTTCAGGCTACGCAGAAAATCTCGGTGGCATTGGTGAATTTCTTCTACTTCAATATCTGCAATTGCTTTAACTCTGCCCGCTTCGTACAAAGCAGCGTATTCGCCGTTAAAACACTCGTCTGGCCCCGTTGAACCCAAGATTGAGAGTTCGATCGCACTTAACGTCTCGCAAGTCACTTGACCCTGCCACTTTCTGTAAAAATAATAGAGCACCGCGCGATCGCTCTGCAAAACTTCTCGAATGTCGTACAGGCATTTTTCAACTAATACGTCGCGCTTTAGACTATCTGTCAAGCGGTTAACAATGTTTTGCAGGCGATCGCCAGACATGGTATGAACTCCTTCAATTTCTAGTGTACTCGCAAACTATGAATTATTTAACTTGCATCTTCAAAAATTGTCAACTCTTTGAGGTTCTGGATTCTCGCCCGCTCGAAAATAAGTTATTTTGGGCTTGACAGTTCTCGAAACGGAAGTAACATTATACTAATATTTTGACTGAACTCGCAATCCTTTCGGGAAACTGGCCGGACACCTGTTCCACACAGGAATCACCAAATCGCGAAGGGCGATCGGTCATTTTGAAGTCTTCAATTCTTTAATCTGAAATCTCAACTTATTTAACTGCTAAAATCTATCTCTAGCTAGAGGAACTCTCAAATATGCCTGTGCTGAAAGAACCTTGGAAACACGAATTTATTGCGACAAATAACATCAAGCTTCATTATGTCACTCAAGGTTCCGGGCCGCTGATGCTGATGCTGCACGGATTTCCCGAATTTTGGTATTCTTGGCGCCATCAAATCCCGGAATTTGCGTCAGATTATCAAGTTGTCGCTGTGGATCTTAGAGGTTACAACGACAGCGACAAACCGAAGGATAAATCTGCCTACGTGATGGCAGAGTTTGTGCAAGATGTCAAGGGAATTATTCAGGGTTTGGGATACGAAAGTTGCGTTTTAGTCGGTCACGACTGGGGAGGGGCGATCGCCTGGAATTTTGCTTATGTTTATCCCGAAATGGTGGATAAATTAATTGTGATGAATCTACCGCATCCGGCAAAGTTTGCGGAAGGTTTACGCACTCCCCAACAATTGTTGAAAAGTTGGTATATCTTGTTGTTTCAGTTGCCTGTTTTGCCGGAGTTGTTAATTCAGTTAGGCGACTATCAGGCAATTTCTGCTGCTTTGGAAGGTATGGCAGTTGACAAAAGCACCTTTACCCCCTCAGATATCGAAGCTTACAAAGATGCGGCTGCCAAACGCGGCGCTCTGACTGCTACTATCAATTATTACCGCAATATTGCTGGCGGATTTCTCGATCGCCAGAATTGGAGGGTTCTGGAAGTTCCGACGCTGATGATTTGGGGAGAAAATGATGCTGCCCTCGGCAAAGAGTTAACCTATGGAACTGAAGATTACGTGCGGGATTTTCAGATTCAGTACATTCCAAATTGCAGCCACTGGGTGAACCAGGAACAGCCGCAGTTAGTGAATCGCTACATGAGAGATTTTTTGGGAAGTAAGTTCATTTAATCTCATATCCAGTTTGATCGGAATGCTACTGAGCCTGCGAGTAGGACGATCGCGATCTACTCGGAAAATTATTATTCCCATAGCAGCAGAGACATTCACCGACTGCTGATGCCCTCCGTAGTGCGCCCGCTCATTTCGCTGGGGTGAATGCGGTAGATTGCAATTACCTCCGCACGTCCCCAAGAGTCAATCCAAGTGCGATTGATGGCGGGTGAAAGTGTGGGGTTGTGTTCTTTGACCAATTGCATCACGCGATCGATGTCTGACTGTTCCGTGAGGCGTTCTGCTCGCCCGTTGACGACAACGCTGCGCCAGTGTTGGAAATCCCGGACTTCTTCCACTTGCAAGCAGACTTCTGGATTGCTGTCTATATACTTCGTTTTCATCCCGACAGTTGTGAAAATGTATATGTCCGAATCTTGGAGATAATAGTGCATTGGCACAACGTAGGGATGCCCTTCAAATACACAGCCGAGGTGTCCGTGTCCTACTTGCTGTAAAAGTTCTTGTATTTCTTTTGAACTCATTTCATCAATATCTAACATTCTTATGCTCCTTTAAAACTTACTCTAGATAAATCAATCGAGGTTTTAGGTTGCTTCACGAGTGGCGCTTTGGCTCTAATTATTGCGTTTTTGATGCGCCTGTTTTGTGGCTATCAAACAAGTATATAATTACCTTAAACATAACCTGGGTTAGTCACAAATATCATCTACCTTTAGACCGAGATATTTTTTGTTGGAAAATTTGTATGATTTTGGAAATAAACCCTCGGCAATTGCTGAGGGCTTAATGTTTTTATTAAATGGCGATCGTCTAATTAATTAATAAAAGCGTTTTTTCCTAACGCGACTTAAACAAATTTTCAGCCCAGATAAAACCCAAACTCGCTTGATCAGCAGCTTGGGCGTCCATGTTTTCTTGTTACCCGCGAACAAGATGCGATCGTCCCCTGGAATTCTCTGACACTAGATATAATCGGTGCTAAAAAAACATCGCCGCATAACCGCAGCGCCAAATTTAGGGATGGTTCACGCTGCGGTTATGCGGCAAATTCGAGCGTGATGACCCGCCCTGTCTGGCGTGACTGCCAAGCCTGGTCTATAACTCCCTCAAACGCTTGAAATCTCGTAGTTTGTGAGTGCACACTGCCCTCATAGCGTATTGGTGCGATCGTCCGCCTGCATACTCTCACATTATATAATCCCTGAGAAAAAACATCTATGCTCGAAAAAGATGGAAGCTGAAACGATATAATTTTTGACATTGCCAACCTAAGAAAATTCGCAGCGAGCCAATCAAATCTTAGCAGTCAGTTTTTATGACACCAGACATCTCCGCAACGCAGCAGCAAAGAAATCACTGCATAATTGTCTTGGCCCTAATTGGTCTGACGCTGCTGGGACTGGCATTCCGCCTTTATTTGGCGTGGCGCACCAACCAAACTCTCCCCGATACCCTCGCCCGTCTCAGAGGCGACGAACCGGGCTATGAGCGTTTCGCATACGAGTTGCTGAAGGGTCATTTTTTTGAGAGGCCAGGCCGGACACCAGTTTATCCCTTTTTTGTGGCTGGATGCTATGCAATTTTTGGTCGTTCTCCCGCATCTGTAGTCTACGTACAAGCTTTTTTGGGGGCGACAATCATACCGCTAACTTTTATCCTGGCACGGCGTTTTACTGGCGCTCCAAGTTCCTTAGTCGCCGCTGGATTAATTGCGCTGCATCCCTCCCTAATTCTTCATGTCAGGCTGCTGCAAACAGAGGTTTTATATACGCCTTTAATACTTTTAACAGTGCTGGGCTTGCTACGGGCATTAGAACAGCCGCAGTGGCAAAAGTTTTCATTAGCAGGTGCGCTGTTGGCAATTACGAATCTTTGTCGGCCGACAGCGATGTTGTTTCCATTAATTGTGCCACTATTGATGCCGCGTCAATGGTCTTTAAAGCGCAAGATTTCTTGTTTTGTTGCTTATTTGGGCGCAATTATTATCATTACTACACCTTGGACTTACCACAATTATCGAACTCACAAGACTTTTTTGATTTACAGCGTTTCTACGGCGCTGCTGTGGCAAGGAAGTCCAGAGTTTTATCATTTGGCCTACGAACAACTGCCAAAACGCCATATCGTTCAGATTTGGGAGGAAGAACTTAATCCGGATCGGAATGGGGGACACAATGCTTTTACAATTGAGGGCGATCGCTATTTTACCAAACGGGCGATCGCTTCAATCCTCCGCGAGCCTGCTGTCTATCTCTGGTATTGTTTGCAAAAGGCAGTTTTTTTCTGGTTGGGAAACCCTATAAGTGACTGGCCTTATCACGCTATGTTTAATGTGAAGGCAATGCGGCCATTCTTTTCGCCGCAACAGATTGTCGGCATTTTAGCGTCGCGAAATTTTCCTGTATTTGCTGCTTTGGGCATGATAGTTTTGCGGCATCGCTGGCGGGAGTAGTTGCCACTGTTGGCAGTCTGTGGCTATTTTACTTTGATCCATGCCCTCACTTTTACAGAAGTTCGCCACAGCGAGCCACTGCAACCGATTTTGGCGATCGTAATTGCTACGGCCGCTGGGGAACTTCAGCGTCGGTTGAAGTTAATTAGTCAGTAGGTATTAGGCAGTTTGTCATGAGTTAAGCTGTTAGTCATTTAAATTTCTTGCCTGAACCCCTTACAGTAGGGGGTATAGACCACAAATAATGCAGTTTAAATGTGGAACAGCTTATTAACCCAGTGTTCTCAAAAACAATTATTCGGAATTTTACGATCGCCTTTTTAATCGCCCTCATCCTTGAGTTGTTCAGCGGAACGACAATTTTTGCTCAAAACATCGAAACAATTAAATTCTCCGGCACTGCTGCGGGTGTCAGCAGTCGCTACATCGGTGCAGTCGAGGGCAACATCAACTTTGACCTCAAAGATTTGCAAGATTTGGGAATTAATACCTACCGGATTTACGGCGGGATGTCCCGGTGGGAACCGGAAGACGACGATGGTAAATACGGCTGGCCGGAAATCTCCCAAATTAAGACAAATCCAAATATCATTAATTGGGCGCATTGGGATAAAATTATGACCGATCCGCCCAAGGGTAGCAATTATTGGTGGTCGGGAGAACGTGACACAATTTGGCAAGGCAATGCCAGGACTATTTTCAATAGTCTCAAACAAGCAAATATTCGCCCGGTTGTCAGCATTCGCAATCTTGATAATAGCTGGCGGCCGAGTTGGGCGCTGCAACTGAACCCGCCGCGCACAGGAGAAGATTGGAACGAGTGGTGGAAACAGGTTTTTGCTACGGTTTATTGGCTGAATGTTCGCAATGATTACCGCGTTGATGATTGTGAAATTCACAACGAACCGGACAATCGGGATCAGGGTTGGGGCGGGACTAGGGCTGACTATTTTGAATTGGTTAAGGTGGCAAAAGATGCGATCGAATTTGTTTATAAAACTTATTTGCCTTCGCACACTTACCGCATCCACGGCCCGAAAACCGTAGGAGGCAGCAATTGGCCGGCTAGTGCTTTGC
Organism: Microcoleus sp. N9_A2; assembly: GCF_036701775.1. Lineage (NCBI taxonomy): Bacteria > Bacillati > Cyanobacteriota > Cyanophyceae > Oscillatoriales > Microcoleaceae > Microcoleus > Microcoleus sp. N9_A2. The sequence goes on from NZ_JAUBRH010000030.1 coordinate 10,768, forward strand.
AGGAAATACCGAATTATTTCGATACAGTCAATGTCCACAACTACGATGCAGATATTTCTAACTACACCCGCAAAGTGCGCGGCTGGATAACGGTACTGTCCGCGCTAACTCGCAGCTTTGGGTAGGAGAATGGGGAACTTACGAAATTAGCTATGACGATTTATCTTTAGCTTTAAATTTGATTAAGAATTTGATTCGAGGTTCCCAACCGGGGGATAATTGTATTGACGGCGGTCACATATTCTGTTTGTACGACTGGGGAAAGCTGGGACTGGCGGAAGGGTTGCTAGGGGATGGGGGAAAACGGCGCGCAGGCTACTATGCTTTGCGGATGGAAATTCGGGCTTTGCAGGGCGGGAAAGCTACCTTTTTTCCTATCACTAACAGTTCGGATTTAAGGGCAGTTGCAACTCTTGATGCTAGCAAGAATGTTTACTTGCTGGTTGTCAATGACCGAGCAACATCTTACACTGTTAATGCTGATATTTCCGAGCTGATAAATACTGGTAATGGCACGGTGCGGGAGTTCAGTTCTAAAAGAATGGATGAGGTTGTTGGTAGCTTAAGACTCAAGGGCGGAAATGCGAGTTTTGCACTGGCGGGGAACAGCGCTATTCTCATCAAGTTCGATCGCCAGAATTGAAGCTCAAATCCTCTGGGCCATAATTGGGATAAGATAGAATTAGTTATGCTCAGAATTATTTATTTTCTGCCTGTTTGGCCCTGGAACCCTGGAACCATGGAACCCTCGAACCCCTTTGCACAGTTGCCATACCTAAGTCGTCCTGTTGTGATTCCCCTCCTGTCGCTGGTAAATTGGTAGCGTGCAGGTATCTTGCCTCAAACAGAATGCGAGCGAGAGTTCCGTTGAGGGGCAGAAAGTAGGGTGCAGTCTAGACAATCGCAGAAATTCTTGCTCGTAAACCCGCAGTTAGGCTAGGGGAGGAATTGCCGGCCAGCCTTCATGTCCGCCCTCTGGACCGATCACATTGGTTCTGAAAGTCAGAACCCGTCAATTGTCAGGATTGGGCACGGAATTAAGTTTAAATGCCAAGATGCAGGAAGTAGGGGTTGACAAATGCAAGCTAATATGTATACACCTCTATACATCCTTTGTCGTTTTGTATAGAGTCTCTCTTCTGCCAAGTTTCCTCAAAAAGCAGAAAAAGCTAGGGTTAATCACACAGCACAACATTGAGAGGTCGAATCAATGATTTTAAGTTTCAAAACCAGGCTAGAGCCGACTAAAAAACAAACTACCCATTTTCGGAAAGCTTGCGGGGTAGCCCGCCATGCTTACAACTGGGGGAACGAAATTGTATTAAAAGCCTTACAAGATCGAAAAACCGATCCTTCGGTCAAGGTTCCCTCAGCGATAGACTTGCACAAAAAGCTTGTGGCTATTGTCAAGCCAGAGTGTCGGTGGTACTACGAAACGAATAAAAACGTTCCTCAGCAGGCTTTAGCCGAACTGAAAAAAGCTTGGGACAGGTGCTTTAAAAAAGTATCAAAGCAGCCTAGATTTAAGAAAAAAGGGCATCGCGATTCGTTTTACTTGGAGTCGGGTACTCAAGCCAAACCGATGATTAGAAACGACAGCAAGCGGGTTAGACTGCCTTCAATTGGCTGGGTAAGATTGTCTGAAGCTTTGCCCGTAGAAGCCGTTCATAACTGCGTAATTAGCCGTCAAGCCGACGAATGGTTTATCGCTATCAAGGTGGAAGTCCAAAAGCCAGATGTCGCTGACTACCGCCCTTCTGTGGGAGTGGATATCGGCATTAAAGAGCTTGCCGTCACCAGTGATGGTAAGACGTTTGCTAACCCGCAAGCTTACCGCCGTATGAGCGGTAAAATGAAGCGGTTACAGCGTTCTCTGGGTCGAAAAGTTAAAGGCTCTGCCAATCGGACTAAGGCAGTCGGGAAGCTCGCGAAACTTCATCAGAGAATCAGCAATATTCGGAAAGACGCAATCCACAAGTTAACAACTCACTTGGCTAAGAACCACGGCACAGTAAAGATTGAAGACTTGAATATTAAAGCGTTCCTCAAGAATCACAAATTAGCGGGCGCGATCGCTGATTGCGGGATGTATGAGTTTAAGCGGCAACTGGAATACAAAACTGAGAAGTTTTCATCCCAGTTGGTGCTAGTCGAGAGGATGTTCCCAAGCTCCCAGATTTGCTCAAATTGTGGCAACCATCGGCACAAAATGCCTTTAAAGAACCGCGTTTATCAGTGCCCAGAATGCGGTTACACCGGAGACAGGGATTTAAACGCGGCTCGAAATCTTGAACGTTGGTTTGAAGGAATATATATTCCAGAGTGTTCGGATTTGGCGGTGAGTTCCACCGTCTCAGCTTGTGGAGTAGACAAACCCTCCCGTCGTCAGACCGGGGCTACTGTGAAGCAGGAAGTAAGCAGCGATCCTACTTTGGTCGAGCTTTGCTTAGACTTGAGTAGGTTTGTGCAGGTATTACGGAACGGCAAAGCCTCTCAATCAACTTGCTGCCCGCTTTTCGGATTTTTCCAACAAATATCCTCTTATGTCCCCTGATGTTTATTCCCTCCCTCAGTCAGGTCATCAACCGCAATCCCCTCACTGTCAGCCCTGAGACGCCCGTAGAAAAGGCGATCGAGCTGATGAGCAGCACAGGAGCCAGTTACGTCCTCGTGGTAGAACCACGCGGGAATTCTCTATTCGGAAATCCCACCAACGGGACTTCCCCACAATCGCGGGAACAGTCGGGTTTCTACAACGGCATACCGCCTGCGGTACACGCAGGAGGCAACGGGCTGCGTTTCAACGGCTCAAAGGCTCCCTATCCGAGCAGCCAGACAGTGTTGGGGATTTTTACAGCGCGAGATATCGTACAGCTAAATTCGATCGGCGCTGCTTTGAGGGGATTTGCGATCGAGCAAATCATGATCCGAACCGTAACTGTAGCCCGAGAATCGGAAATTCCCGACTTTTTTGCGTTAGCAAATCTGCTGGAGAAAAATCAGATCAGCCATTTGCCCGTCGTCAGCGACACTGAAGAACTTGTCGGTTTAATTAGCTCTCAAAGCTTGGTGCAAATGTTGCAAGGAATTGGGGAATCGACACCAAAAGCAATTAGCAGCGCTTCGCCACCTGCGACTTTCGCGTTCCCTCCGCCGCTGCCAATTCTGCATCAGAAATTAGAGCTACCCGCAAGTTTAATTAAACTTTATCAAATCCCTCAAATAGCAGGTTCGCGAATAATTCATGCTCCTTCTAATTCTTCGGTTCGCTATTTGGCGCAACTGATGTTTAGACACAATGTTAGCTATGTATTAATTACTGAAACCCCGGAACAAAACTCGACTGGTGCGGCTCACAATTCCAAATTTACAAATCCCAACATTCACAAACTGGTTGGGGTGGTAAGTTCGCGGGATATTGTGCAGTTGCAGGCGCTGGGAAGAGACTCTAACAAAATTAAAGCGGGAGCAATTTGCAGCAGTTCGCCGCCGCTGGTGCGATCGCACTCTACCCTCGAAGCAGCCGTCGCGCTGCTGCAAAAACACTACTGCCAGTTGCCTTTATTAGTCATCAACGAAACAAATCACCCGATCGGGATTATCAATCCTAAAACTATCCTTTTACAAGCGCTGGATTCAAAATCTCTGCATTCTGGCTTAATCGCTTTGCAGCGCCAGCTAGAATCTAGCAACGCTCAATACAAAAAACTCTCAGCAGAAATACAGCGGACAGCAGCAAATAGCCACGAGGTGGCTGAAATTTCTCACCACAGTTTCGTAGAGCGGCCAAATCTCCCCCCTGCAGTCAACAATCAGGGGATTTGGGACTGGAATCTCGAAACAGATGAGTTTTTTTATTCGGCGCGGTGGCAAGAAATGCTGGGCTACCAAGAAGGGGAAATCTCGAATCGCCGATCGGAATGGTGGAGTCGCATCCACCGAGATGATATTGACTCGGTAAAGGCAGCTTTAGAAGAACACTTCGCCCAAAAGACACCGGATTTTGCAGCAGAATATCGGATGTACTGTAAAGACGGCAGCACTGTCTGGGTGCTGAACCGAGGTCAAGTTTTACGCAGCGCTACCGGCAAACCGCTGCGGGTAGTAGGAACTCATACAGATATTACTCCAAACAAGCATTTTGCACTCAAAAACCGCGAGCATGATCGAGAACAATTCCATCTATTTGACTCTTTGAAAGCAACAGTAATTTTCCACATAGATGCGGCGGGGATTTGGAAATTTCTCAACCGTGCTTGGACGGAAATTACGAATTTTGAGGTTGCGGAAAGTTTGGAAACTAATTTTTTAGAGTGGGTGCATCCAGATGAGCGCGAGCAATGTGCAAATTTATTGGAGTCTTTGCTGTCGGGGAAGTCGGAATTTGAACGGCGAGAACTGCGATTTAAGTCCAAGTCGGTTTCGGGGAAAAACTCCTTGGGAATTCACAGTAATTCCGGCTTTGTTTCCGTGGAACTATTTGCCCAAGTCCGGCGGAATTCCCAAGGCGAAATAGCGGGAATTTTCGGGACTTTGCACGATGTCTGCAACCGCCTCGATGGAGTTGAGGAACTGCGGGAAAGCGAGCGGGCAATTCGATCGCTCTACGAGGTAATGGTGAGCTCGGAAGGCTCTTTTGACGATCGAACAATCCGGTTGCTGGCAATGGGTTGCAGTCAGTTTGGGATGGATATCGGGCTGTTGGGCAGGGTTTTGGGCGATCGCTACGAAGTGATTGCGGCTTATGTACCGGAAGATTTTCCCTTCGGATTTGCTAAAGGAGACGGTTTTGCTTTGAGCAGAACCTTTGAGCGAGAGGTTTTGCGATCGAGCGAACCTATTTCTGTCGAATCAGCCGGCACTACTCAGTGGCGCAACCACCCCGCTTACAGCGTCCGCAAGTTGGAGGCTTTTGTGGGGACGAGGGTAATGGTCCAAGGGCGAATTTTTGGCACTTTGAGCTTTACTTCTCGCACCACTAAATCTCCTTTTAAACCGCTGAATTTTGAAATTTTAAAGTTGATGGGCAATTACATCGGCGCAGAAATTGCCCGCGAAGAGCGAGAGCGAACTTTGCAACGTCAGTACCAGCGCGTTTTACTACTCAAACAAATTACTCAAAAAGTGCGATCGACCTTAGACACTCAAGAAATTTTTCAAACTACCGCCACCCAAATCGGCCGCGTATTTGGTGTCAATCGCTGTACAATTCACACCTATCTTTCCGAACCTTATCCCCACCTTCCTTGCGTCGCAGAATACTTAGAACCCGGTCACGAATCGGCTTTAGATTTAGAACTTTCTGTCACTTATAACCCCTACACAGAAAAACTCCTCGCTGAGGATATAGCCCTGGCATCTCCCGATGTGTTTGCCGATCCTTTGCTCGAATCTTCGGGGCCGATGTGCCGCCGCATCGGATTAAAATCTATGTTGGCTGTTCGCACTTCCTATCAAGGAAAACCGAATGGAATTATTACTTTGCACCAGTGCGATGCAACTCGCCAGTGGACTCCAGACGAAATTGAACTGTTAGAAGATGTGGCCGCTCAAGTCGGAATTACGTTAGCTCAAGCACAACTTTTAGAAAAGGAAGTTGAGCGACAGCGACAGTTAGCCGAGCAAAATGAAGCTTTGGATCAAGCACGACAAGCGGCGGAAGTTGCTAATAGAGCTAAGAGCGAATTTTTAGCGACTATGAGTCACGAAATCCGCACTCCGATGAATGCGGTCATCGGGATGACGGGCTTGCTGCTGGATATGGAACTAACTCCTGAACAGCGGGATTTTGTGGAGACAATTCGTACCAGCGGCGATGCTTTGCTGACTATTATTAACGATATTCTGGACTTTTCCAAGATTGAATCTGGAAAATTGGATTTGGAACGCAGCCCCTTCGAGCTGCAAAACTGTATAGAAGAATCTCTGGAATTACTGGCTCCAAGAGCCTCAGAAAAAGGTTTAGAGCTGGCTTACTTTATTGATGATTCTGTTCCGAAAAACATTTTAGGAGATGTCACGAGGCTGCGCCAAATTTTGGTAAATCTGCTGGGCAATGCAGTTAAGTTTACAGAATCTGGAGAAATTGTGGTGTGCTGTACGGCTAGGCAAATTGAACAGGTAGCTGCTAACAGTTCGCCGGAAAAAATTAATATTCTAGAGCCACAACCGCTAGCAATTAACCAGGGAGAGGTGGCACGTAGCAGACAATACGAGATTCAATTTGCTGTCCAAGATACGGGAATTGGCATTCCGCCAGACCGGATGGATCGCCTGTTTAAAGCTTTTTCGCAGGTGGATGCTTCGACAACACGACATTACGGCGGGACGGGTTTGGGACTGGCTATCAGCCAGCGTTTGAGCGATATGATGGGCGGTACAATGTGGGTTGTCAGCCAGGTTACTCCGGGAAGTTCTAAGTCTCAACCGGGAGTTTCTGCCGGACAAAGTATCGCTGGAAGGTCGCCAGAAGAATTTACTCCGCCCTTGATATCGGGTTCGGGTTCGATTTTTTATTTCACGGTGACTGCTGAAGCGAATGACATCCGGGCTGAGGAAAAAAGACCCGAATTTGCCGCTGGTAAGCGCTTGTTAATTGTTGAGCATCATGCCATTAACCGGCAAGTTTTGATCCGGCAGGCAGAGTCTTGGGGAATGATACCCGTGGCTGTAACTTCGGGTGCTGAGGCTTTGGAAATCATTAAAGGAAACTCGCCGCTCGATTTAGCTATTTTGGCGATGAATCTACCAGATATGGACGGTGTGGCTTTGGCTGTGGAGATTCGGAAATTTGAGCTGAGCAATTTGTCGGGCGACGACGGTCTAAATCCGAATGTCATCGTTAAAAACACTCGCAAAATAGCACTACCTTTGGTGCTGTTTACTTATTTAAGTAAGGCGGAAGTTTGGAAAAAACTTGAAACTACAGAAGTACATTTTTCTGCTTTTTTAACTAAGCCTTTAAAACAGTCGCAGTTTTATAATGTGTTGCTGCAAGTTTTTGGATATGTTACTGGCAGAAGCGGCAGGGGAGAAGTCTCAAATGTGGTGACTTTGACTTCGGGATTGAAGTATTTTGAAAATTCTCAAGAACAGCACCGCGTGCAGCGGACGCCTGCTGTTTTGAGGCAGGCTGCGGCGAATTCTGGCGGACAGGATGCAGCTAATTCTAGTCAGATTCGGATTTTGCTGGCTGAGGACAATGTGGTGAATCAAAAAGTCGCTACGCATTTACTCGACAGGATAGGATATCGGGCTGATATTGCGGCTAATGGGTTGGAGGTTTTGGAGGCGCTGAAGCGGCAATCTTACGATGTTGTGCTGATGGATGTGCAGATGCCGAACATGGATGGGTTGGAAGCGACGCGCCGCATTTGTCAGGAATGGCCTGCTAACAAGAAGCCGAGAATTATTGCGATGACTGCTAATGCGATGCAGGGCGATCGCGAAAAGTGTCTGGAAGCAGGTATGGACGATTATATTACTAAACCGGTGCGCCGGGAAGAGTTGGCGATCGCCTTGAGCAAGTGCTCACCTCTGATTCGGGATGAATTGGATGCGGTTACTGAGCAAAACAATCAAGATATTTCTGATAAAGTTGACAGTGATGCTGCGGCATCTTCGATCGTTCAACCGGGAGCAAATTCGCCGATCGATTTTCATGTTTTGCAAAGTCTCCGCGAGTTAGACGATGAGGAAGACCCGGATTTTTTGGGGGAGTTGATTCAGATATATTTGTTAGACGCACCGCAGCATTTAGAAACAATTAAAGAGGCTATTTTTCTCGGCGATGCTGATAGTTTGAAGCTGGCTTCTCACACGCTGAAGTCGAGCAGCGCTAATTTAGGAGCGGTGTCTTTTTCGGAAGTTTGCAAGGAGTTGGAGTATATGGGCCGCTTGGCGGTTGAGTCTGGAGGAGAACAGGTTTTTGATGCGAGGACGGCGCGCGATCGGCTGTTGGAAGCCGAAACGGAGTGGGAAAAGGTACGGATGGCGTTTGAGACCGAATTGAAAACGGGGAAGTTGCGATCGCAAATGGGGAATTAGTCATTGGTCATTGGTCATTAGTCATTAGTCATTAGTCATTGGTGATTAGTCCTTAACCAGGATGTTTAATGAATCGCGCTCAATTAGTAATTGAAAATTACCAATTACCAATTACCAATTACCCATTATTCCTAACTAATGACTAATGACAACTGACTAATGACTCTTTACCCAATTCCAAAATAGCTATTTAACTTTCACCTAAATACGCTTTCCGAACAGTTTCATTAGACTGCAAATCGCTAGCACTACCAGCGACTACAACCTCACCAGTTTGGATGACATAGCCACGGTGGGCTACACTTAAAGCCATGCGGGCGTTTTGTTCCACCAGTAAAATAGTAGTTCCGCCCGCATTAATATCGCGGACGATCGCAAAAATTTGACTGACTAACATCGGCGCCAATCCCATACTCGGCTCATCCAATAATAACAAACGGGGGCGCGACATCAAAGCGCGGGCGATCGCCAGCATTTGCTGTTCACCGCCGCTAAGAGTGCCCCCTTTTTGACTAATTCTTTCTCGCAAACGGGGAAATAAATTTAAAGCTTTTTCCATATCCGACTTGATACCCAGAGTATCATTGCGGAGATAAGCACCCATTTCCAGGTTTTCTTGCACCGTCATGCGCCCAAAAATCAGCCGCCCTTCCGGGCTTTGAGAAATACCCAAACGGACGATCGCCTCTGTAGACAGCGATTCCAAAGGCTTACCCTCAAATAATATAGTGCCGCTGCGCGGGCGCAGCAGCCCTTGAATCGTGCGGAGAGTTGTAGTTTTCCCCGCCCCATTACTGCCGATTAATGTCACAACTTCTCCCTGCGACACTGTTAGCGATATTCCTTTGAGAGCGTGGATATTTCCGTAGTAGGTGTGAATGTCTTTAATTTCTAGCATTGCATGAATAACCAATACTTTTAGCCGTTACAACCTTATTTTCTAGACATTTTCTAGCCGAACTAACGTATTTGCGTCATTTCAGACGTTGAGTTAGCTTACTTTTTCGATTGACAAAATCTAGATACTTTCTAGCCTAACTTTACCTGTACCATACCGTCCGCTATACCTAGCTCTCACCCCAACGTTTTGAAGGGTTTTGGGAGTAACTGAAAGTAGTAAATCCCTGTGTCACGGGGTTGAAAGTCTTAAACTGCTACTGTTATAGGAGTCGAAACGCCTGACACAGGCGATAAACCTTACTTAGTTATTACTATGCCTAACCCAATTGGACACATCGACTCAATTAAGAAAACTCAGTTTTCCTCACCTTGGCACTCGGGTGCTACCCGGACTATCCGAGTGCCGATCGTTTTAGCTGATGCAACTCTCGAATTTGCCCGTCAACTCGATAAAGGTATTGAACCGCCTGACACAGCGGAACAAAGTAATGGTTTAGTTGATAGTCAGATTGATACAGTATCGCTTGAAGCGCGTGACACAAATACATTGAAAGCTGAGATAGAACAGCTGAAACAGCAGCTAGCTGAATCACTGGAAGAGAATGAAGCACTGAAGGCTGGCATCACTGACAAGGCTATAGCCATCAAAAATCTATTCCCTATGACTAAAAAAGTCACTGTGAGGCAAGTAGAGGCAATATTGAAGGGGTAAGGCCCCAGTAAGGGGAAATTAGGAAGCTATGGCCCCTTAAAAGGGGACTTTACTTCGGTTCATAGTAAAACAGAGTATTTGAGAGCATTTTGAAGCGTAGCCGCCTAAGTTGGGCGGCTAGAGTGGGAAATAGACCAAATATGACTAAATTTGCGGGTTGACACCGACCGACTTCGGCTGCGATCGTCTAGTGATGAGGAAGATTTCCGCGCAGCCAGCAAGGTTTCTCACACCGAGCTAACTGCGACTTCCCCAAACGTTCTATTACAACGCTTGAGGGCAAATTTATTATGACTGTCAGAACGCCTGCGGCAACGTACAGCCACAATTCTTAACGCGCGTATCGCTTTTTACTTCACAGTGGGCGCGTATCCATACATTTGACGGCATCACCGACGATAAGGCACTTGAGATACTTTACGACGCAACGGTAGCCCGTCAAATCGAAGAGTCCCGCGAACCAATACCCAGACACCTGTGGGGCAAATATTTCGAGCTATCCGTAATGTCGGTAAATGATGTGGCGGGTTATTACGGCTTAAAAGCAAAAAAAATCAAAACTGTAATTAATGGAGTCCCCAGCTACCTAAAGGAATTATTCGAGAGCGGGTTGCTGGTATTGCGCGACAAGGCAATAGATGATGCTTGCAAGCAACTAGGTACGCCATTGACTGCGAACGAACTCATTTTGCTACCACCGCAAGCGGTTTTAAAAATGTGCCTGCTCCTACCTGCTACTCCTACCGTAGTGGCAACCGTTGATGCACTGTGGAATTATGCGGTGAGTGAAGAGTTGAGTGAAACCACATATGCTGACTGGGAGAAAACCTGCTATCGTTACCGCGCGATTCACTGCGATCGGATAAGCGATCGAGAATTAGTTGAGTGCTTGGTAAAAGCAAAAGAACTCAATTTGTATCCCTATATCCAACATTTTGGACAGCAAGACTGCCTCGAAACTTGGTCGAGCCTGTTTGCTTATGATGGGGAGTTTCCACCACCGCGAGGTAATTTTTACATAAAAAAGCACACTTGGGCTGACAGAATATCCGACGTTTGTTTACGCGAGTAATTTACGCTAGCAAGTCCTGTAAGTAATAGAAGACCTAGGTTTAGTTGCCTAGGTTTTTTTATTTGAGTATTTTTACTTTGACATCGAAATACTTTAGGTTTACACTTGCTCTCTCTAGTCTATTTTTAAGTCAAGCCGGCTACTGTAGGCGGCTACGCCAGAAAATACACACTAAAACACTTATTTATTAGGCAATTACAACATTATACTTTCGTATATTTACTTCGCGAAACCCGTAGGGTTTAGGTATATTTTCTCTTATACAAAAACGAACAAATACTACTTAGGTTATTTACCTGCATTTTTAAGTCAAGCCGCCTACGTTAGGCGGCTACAGTTGAAAATACAGGCAAAGACTAGGAGAGAACCAACATCTCTATTCACATCGTGCAGATAGTGTGAATGTAGCGATCGTCCTACCGACCCAATAGTAAGCCAATAAAAAACCGCCCTTTTTAGGGCGCGGTCGGTGGGGGTTAGACTTCTGCTATCTGAGTATTCTCGGCAGCACCCAGATAATGCCTGAGTATCACGTCAACACTGTTACCGCAAGCTGTTGCTATATAAAGTAGTGCGTTGTTGTCGTGTTTGTTGGCATTAGCCGTAAGGGTGATGTAAGTGTGACGGGTGTGATAAGGACTAAGGTAACAGCCTACTTTTCCTGACTCAACTAATTGAGTAACAACACCAGGGTAGTAGTAGGTACACTCTGTTCCATCGACTAAAGTCTTAGCTAGGATGTAACCTAGCCATATTTTGCCGATGCTCGCTTGACTATGATACTTACCGCTTTTACTAGGAAAAACTAAATTGCTTGAAGTTTCACTTTTCAACTTTACTAACATCTCTTTCAGTCGAGAATTTTCACTAAAGTAAAACAATCTTGCTTCCCCTGTTTTGGTTTCTTTAACTTTTTTGGTACAGGAACCTAGCGACTTGTTAAAGCGAATTAGGTTTCGCTCAAAGTCGATATCCTTCCAAGTAAGAGGTAGTGCCTCAGATGTACGACAACCTGTTAAAAAGTAAAACTCAATCAAAGGTGCGTAAAAAGCTTTAGATGATGACCCTTCATAAAAAGCTTTGATAATGATATCTCGCTCCTCCTTAGTGAAAGCGCGCCTGTCATTTTCAAGGTCTTTCTCATCTAGCGCTTCATACCATTCTTTCTCTTCCCCGTTCACTATTTTAGGCGCGTACTTTTGTTGAGTTGTTACAGCAGGTACGCTGAACTTGTCTGTAACAAAAGGGTTCTCAGTAGTTGGATTGACCAACATCCCTTTTGTTTTACAAAACTCGAAAGCCTGATTTAGTTCAGTGAAAAAGTACGATTTAGCGCTCAAACTTATGTTTGACAAACAAAGCTCCAATTCTTTTTCGTTACTTAAAGGAAGTCTAGATAAAGGGCTGACTTGTTGTACATAGGTTTTGGTTTTTTTACTCCAAACTTTACCGTGTATTGCATTAGTGAAGCAACCGAAAGCTTTTTTAAACGTAGTTTCTTCAACAACAGTTTTTTTCCACTCTAGATACGCTTCCCACATCTCCCCTACAGTTATTTCAGGTTCAGGCTGTTTAGCCCCTGGTAATTGGAGTACGTCGGCTAACTTGGCATATTTGCCCCCCCCTAAACCGTACTTGGCAAGGGTAGGGTCAAACAACTTTTCCCATTCAGGGTGGTCGAGGTCGGCTTCTAGTGCGATCGCTAATTGTGTTGCCCGTTTCCAGTCATCTGGGTTGTCCCTGTAACCGTACTTGCCTATTCCCAAGCACTTGGGCTTAACGAGCGATTTACCGTCCAACTGTTCCCACAGCGGATTGTGGCGCTTAGGAAAGCGCAAGGCAAGGGAACCCTTGTCAGAGTACACAGTTACATCACAAGGTTGGGGACGCTTGTCGGCTCTCATGGTTGTTTTGCTCCAAAGTATTGATTTGTCAAGGTTCAGGGTTTTCTAGACAGTTTCTAGATTATCGCTCTAGTGAGCTTTTCTTGGCGTAGCCGCCTTCTGTAGCCGCCTACGTTTGAAAATACTATGACACGGTTTACGTGAATGTTTTTAATTTCTAACATAATTACTCTTTCTGCTTTGTCCTTTGTTATATTATCCCGACTCATTATAAATTTTTATTGCATTTATTTAAAATCAACCTTTTGTAGAGTAAGTAGTATTTTTACTTAAATCAACACCCAACGAGCGATCGAATACCATGTATTTTGAAAAGTTGTGGAGACCAACTTTACAGAACTTTTAATTAAAAAAATGATTTCTTGACTGTAACTTTACAAAAATGTCTAAGTAAATAGATAGTATGAATACGTAAGGGAAACTAGCCACTACAAATCACAAAAAGAACCACACTTAAAATTCTGCAAATTTAAGGAGATTCACCATGAAATTAAATCACAGTACCAGAGCTATCCTCTTCGAGGGCTTCGCTAACGCATTTTTATTAGCAACTCCTGTAGTCACCAGCTTGACTGTAGGTATAGCGCCCAGCAGTGCTGCCACAATAGCAGCTTCTGCGGCAGAAGTAAGCATTAACAACTTCAGTCACAGACCCACAGACACAGGTAGATCTACTAATACTAATACTTCTGCGACAGCTAACAGCGGTTTCGTGATTAGCGAAGCAAATGCTGAAGCAGTTTTTATATCTAACTGTCACGAATTGCTAGCAGCAAATCTCTCAACAAGTCAAGTCATAGGTAGCCGCAGCAGCTATTATGGTTTAGCCCAAAGTCAAGCAACAGTTATCGGCGACTTCGACATTGACGCTAAAGAAACTTTTTCCTTCAATTTCCAGACAGTTTTAAATCTTTTAACATCAGTTGACAACAGCCAATCCCAACGCGCCCAAGCGAGTGGAAATATATTTTTTGGGTTGATCAACACTGTTACTAATATTCTGTTAGACTCTTTTGAAGTTGTCGGCATTTTAGACTCTTTTGGGGGAAGTTATTTCAATTTGTCCGCCAGCCAAAGCTTTCATCCCACAGCAATTAATTTTAACTTTATGGCTGAAGGAAGTGCAGCAGAAAGCCTCCTGTATACTTCTGGGGTGTATTCGCGGACATTCGACAGCGCCACTAACTTAAGATTAGTAGAAATTAAAAACAATATCGCAGAAGCAGAAGCAGAACCACAAGCAGTTCCCGAACCGAGCACTGTCTTAGGTACTGCAATATTTTTAGGTTTGTTTGCCAGAGCACGAAAACTCAAGAATCAATTGTCGGAAATCAAATCAAAAATTTAGGAAAAAGCGCCAATATCAATCCGTAGGGGGCGCAGTGCACACCTGACTTATCTGTCGGCGCACAATAAGAGACAAGATTGCCAAAGTCTTTTTAATCAAATTTTCGGAGATGCTCAGAGCAACGTCCCACAATAAAAAAAAATTGTGGGATGTTGCTCTGAGCATCGTCCAAATTATTTTTGCAATTCAGATCTAACCATTACCCATTTGCATCTTCTTCTTTTCCCAAATATGCCTCAATGACGCGAGGATTTGCGCGAACTTCTGCCGGAGTTCCCTCAGCAATTTTAGTACCGTACTCCATCACACTAACGCGATCGCTAATTCCCATCACCACTTTCATATCATGTTCAATCAGCAAAATGCTCAAATCTAACTCATCGCGAATCCGGTAAATAAAGCGAGTTAAATCAGCCGTTTCATTCGGGTTCATCCCCGCAGTCGGTTCGTCCAAAAGTAACACCTTCGGATCGGAAGCCAAAGCCCTCGCAATTTCCAATCTGCGCTGATCGCCGTAGGAAAGGTTTTTTGCCAACTCCGGCGCTTTCTTCACGCCCAAACCGACAAAATCCAGCATAGCTAGCGCTTTTATTTTAGCTTCCCGTTCCTCGATAATCGCAGTCGGAGGGCGGAGGATTGCGCCCAACAAACCTGTTTTCATTCTGCTGTGCCTGCCTACCAAAACATTATCCAGCACAGTCATATTGTTAAACAAGCGGATATTTTGAAAAGTTCTAGCAATCCCGAAACTTGTCAGGCGATCGGGTGGTAAACCGGTGATATTCTTATTTTCCAGCAGCAAGTTACCGCCACTCGGTTTGTAGATACCCGTCAGCATATTAAAAAACGTGGTTTTCCCCGCACCGTTGGGGCCGATCAAACTGGCGATCGAGCCTTTTTCCAAGGTTAAACTAACCTGGTTGACCGCCGTCAAACCGCCGAATCGCATTGTAAGTTGCTGTGCTTCTAATAATGACATTTTGGTATTTTTTCCTAATATTAGTTAAGTTGTTATAGCTCGGATTCTATATAATACCAAATCCGCTCGGTTAAAGTGCGTCAGCTTGGCTGTGGTGGGATGCTGGTTACCACACCGAAAGATTTGGGCATCGGAATGCGTTACAGAAAGTCTTGGGCTAAGCTTCATGACTGCGTTTCGGTTTAAGGTTTCCCCTTGAGTTTAAGGATAAAAAGGGTGGAAAATTAAATTACACGGGTAGTTTTTCAGGAGGATCGGCTACTCTAGTAAGGGGTAGTGTAGAGGCCGAAACTATGATGAAGCTTGGTTTGCTGGTGCGATCGCGAAGCGTCTCCGCAGAAAAATCACCAAACAACGACTTAGGAATCGGAAAAGTTACCGAGCTATCCTACTCTACAGCAACGGTTGAATACTTCTGCTCAATTGGGCAACGCCTGGAAAAAACCTTACCCTTAACTTCGCTTTATAGAGTTCAACTCCCGCCTCAGACACGATGCTACATCCAGCCAGAAAGCCAGGATACATGGATAATTGGCCGAATTTTTGACTGGGATCAAGACAAAGGTCAGTATCGGATCGATCTACCCGATAAAAAGATAGCATTAGTTGCTGAACAGGAAATTTACGTTCGTTGCAACCTACCCATCGATGACCCCATCGAAACTCTAGCGATGAAAGGTCAGGAAACGCCCTACTTTCACGATCGACGTTTAGCTTTTGT
Source organism: Microcoleus sp. N9_A2 (assembly GCF_036701775.1). NCBI lineage: Bacteria > Bacillati > Cyanobacteriota > Cyanophyceae > Oscillatoriales > Microcoleaceae > Microcoleus > Microcoleus sp. N9_A2. Next base: position 26,450 of record NZ_JAUBRH010000030.1, read on the forward strand.
CAAGTGTCTCATCGAACAACGCGCTGTCAGTCGCGGGATGACGGGGCTGATTTCTGCCAATATTGACCTTTATCCTCATCAAGTTGAAGTTGTCCGTCGCGTACTCGAAGACCCCATTCAACGTTACCTCTTAGCTGATGAAGTTGGACTGGGAAAGACGATCGAAGCAGGCGCTATTCTTCGCCAGTATCTACTCGATGAACCGCAGGGACGTGCAGTCGTGCTTGTACCGCAATACCTGCGGGAACAGTGGCTTCAAGAATTAGAACATAAATTCTATGTCTCTGACTTGGACAATCGTGTTCAGGTACTTGCAGTTGAGGATGTCGATCAAGTCAGCCCGAATGCCGATTTGGGCTTCCTGATTTTAGATGAAGCACATCATATTGCAGCAATGGCGACCTCTTCAGATTCGATACAGCGCAGGCTTTTCCAGACTTGCAAACACCTCGCTCATAAAAGCGATCGCCTACTTCTATTATCTGCAACTCCAGTTCTCAATCACGAGCAAGATTTCCTGGCGATGCTGCACTTACTCGATCCGATCACCTACCAACTTGATGATTTAGAAGGTTTTCGTGCGAGGGTGAAAAACCGCCAACAAATTGGTCGAGTTTTACTCTCATTTAAAGAGAAAGCAAATCCGTTTGTGCTTAAAACTAACCTCAACCAACTGCGAAACCTTTTTGCTGAAGATAAATATCTGCTAAATCTCGTAGACGAATTACAAAATTGTTTGCTTTCTCCAGAAACACTCCCGGCCGATCGAGATCGAATTGTGCGATCGATTCGCACCCACATCAGCGACACCTATCGGTTACACCGTCGAATGCTCCGCAACCGTCGCGCTGCGGTGGAAGATGTAATTTTTGCCCGAAATGTGACACCAAAAGTAGAGTATGACTTAGATGAGCGATCGCCCCAAATTCACGAACTAATTGATGAATGGCGCACAGTCGCTCCTAAACAGCAACAATATCAGCAAATTTTTCTACTTTTATTCCGTGCTAGCGGGACTTGGTTAGGGATTTTAGCGCAAGTGCTGGAAACCCGTTTAAGCGCCATCTCCCATTCTGCCTTGATTCAAGAATTTGGTGCTGATAATATCCGCATTCTGACAGAAACCCCTAAATTTTCTGGGGAAGAACAGATTTTGCAATCTTTACTAAGGATTATTCAGCAACCTTCAGAAGAAGGATCTCGCCTCGAATTACTAAAGATAGTGATACTGTATCATCTTTCAGAAACTTTTAAACTTCAATCTTATCGCAGCAACCTTCATAAATTGCTCGAACAGGTGCAACAGCAAATTCGCAGACCGATATCGGGAACTCCCCTACCTAAAATTGTCATTTTCACCAGTTTTGCCCAAACAGGCGCTGAAATTTTCCGGTGCTTATCAGATACCTTTGGTCAGGCATCTGTAGCTAGCCATCAATTAGGACTGTCTCGTTCTGATGTTGAGAAAAGCCTCAACCAGTTCAAAAATGACCGAAATTGTTTTATCCTTGTTTGCGATTCCTCTGCTGAAGAAGGTCGGAACTTTCAATTTGTTGATTGGATGATTCATTTCGATCTTCCCTGGTCGCCAAATCGTTTAGAACAAAGGATTGGTAGGATCGATCGCATTGGTCGCCCTTTAAATGTTCAATTTACAGTATTCGCAGGCTCAGACTTAGAGGATAGCCCTCACGATGCTTGGTATCAATTATTAAAAGACGGTTTCGGCATCTTTCATCAATCAATTGCCAGTCTCCAGTTTTATGTAGATGAAAAACTACCAGGACTGCTAACCACTCTGTTTCAATCTGGTGCTAGTGGATTATTGGAAATGATAGGGACTATCCAACAAGAAATTGCTGAAGAACAGGTAAAAATTAGCGAACAAAACGCTTTAGATGAAATAGATGCCCAGGATGAAAACGCTACCCAATATTTTCAAACTTTAGATGATTATGATGCTCGCCATCAGGAAATTAAACGAGCAACAGAAGACTGGATATGTCAAGCACTGCACTTCAAACAAATTGACGATCCCAATTTAGAAAAAGTAGGGCGTTATCAACCTACTAGGCGCACTCTAATTCCCATCCACGATCTGCAAACTCGCTTTGCTGCTTATGCACAACCCTCTGGTACTTATAACCGGAGAATATCAACTAAATATCCTGGTGTCAACCTCTACCGTATTGGGGAAGAATTTGTGGAAGCACTAGCATCTTATATCCATTGGGATGACAGGGGTCAAGCATTTGCTCTATGGCGATGCGATGAATCTTGGGATGCTGGGGAAGGGATGGAATGGTTCGGTTTTCGCTTTAATTATATAGTCGAAGCCAATTTAGAGATAGCCCAAAAAGTTTTAACAGATTTTTCGATAGATAATAACCAATACAAGGCTCTAAAGCGACGTACAGATGCGCTACTTCCCCCAATTATAGAGACAATTTTCATGGATGCTCGCTCTGAACCAATGAGCATTGTTGAAGATGAAGCCCTTTTGAATATCCTGCAACGTCCCTATAAAGGTAAAAGCAGTCATCCATGCCGAGATTACAACTTGGCGAAAAGTCGATTGCCGATTCTGAATGAGTTTATTGATGCTAGTAATTGGCAAGAATTTTGTCATCAGGCGCGTCGGGCTTCTGAAACATTGTTGGGCGATCGCACTTCTTTCATCGAACTCTGCGAACAACAGGCCCAAATTGCCGAACAGAAACTAGGAAAAAGACTTGATCAACTGCGCCTGCGTCTTAACCGCTTAGCTCAAAGCCAACAAACTTCGCATTCATTATTAGCGCAAGAAGTAAACATAGAAACTGCTTTAAGTCAAGCTATTTTAGAAGGAATTCGCCATCCCCGAATCAAGCTTGATTCTGTAGGATTCATCATTGTTTCTGGGCGAGTTCCAGTTCAATTTCTGAAAGAGGGGGATGAGTGATGGCTGATTCATTCCAAGAGTTCAGAGACATTCTACAAACAGGTAATCTACCTGCTGATACAAGTCTGTTTTCAGAAGCTTGTCAAAGGCGTTTGCTTGATGCTTTGGCTGCTGTGGGAACTCCTGACGCGCCAGAAAAAGGGGATATTGCTGCTTTAGTGCGTCACCTACTGCGGCGGGAAGATGAGCTGCAGGGCGGAATGCCCCAAACTATAAAAGTACGTCGGACTTCTCCTTTCCCGAATCGCGAAATTTGGTTGCAAAGCGGTATCAATATTTTGCGTGAAGGTTCGGATTATTATTTAATTAGCGCTGATCCTTGGCAACCAAATTGGCTGGATTTTTCCGAACTATATCCTCCAGACAAACCCTTATTTAAAGAGGAAAATCGCCGTAACTACGAGCCTGTAGCGGGAGATCCGTTTCTGGAATTGGTGGATTTGAAGAAATATCGGAGTGTAGGGCAACGCGAAGCAATTCGTGCTGTTTTGACTGCGCCTGAGAATTCGACACTTGTGATTAATCTGCCTACGGGTTCGGGAAAAAGTCTCTGCGCTCAATTGCCAGCGCTTTTGCGATCGCAAATTGGTGGTGTTAGTGCGATCGTTGTGCCGACTACAGCACTAGCGATCGACCAAGAACGAGCTTTAAAACCTTTTATCGACCATCCAACTGCCTATTATGGCGATGAGTCTGAGGAAGGACAACAGAGACGGCAAGAAATTCGCGATCGCATTCGCAACGGCACCCAGCGCATCGTTTTTACCTCACCCGAAAGCTTGATGAGTTCCCTTGCACCTGCTATTTACGAAGCCGCAAGTTTAAAAAGATTGAGGTATTTCGTAATAGACGAAGCTCATATTGTCGAGCAGTGGGGCGATGAATTTCGCACAGAATTCCAAGAACTTCCCGGCTTGCGAAGAGACTTGTTGCGTTTAACTTCTTTTACAACTTTATTGCTGACTGCAACCTTAACCGAATCTTGTTTGGATACCCTGGAAACTTTATTCGGCAAACCCGGCCCGTTTCAAGTGATATCTGCCGTGCAGTTGCGACCAGAACCCTCTTACTGGTTTGCTTGGTGTCAAAGTGAAGAAATCAGAAAAGAGCGACTAATTGAAGCTGTTTATCATCTCCCTCGCCCTCTGATTGTTTACGCCACAAAACGCCAAGATGTGAGGCGATGGGAACAGGATTTGTTGCGTGCTGGATTCAAGCGGTGTGCCATTATGACCGGAGATTCTAGCCCAGCAGAACGCTCTCAACTGATTGAAGACTTGCGCGAGAGACGAGTTGATATAGTCGTTGCTACTTCGGCTTTCGGATTGGGCGTGGATCAGTCAGATGTTCGAGCCGTAATTCATGCCTGCATCCCAGAAACTATCGATCGTTTCTATCAAGAAGTCGGTCGAGGAGGTCGAGATGGCAAGGCAGCAATCTCGCTCACATTGCATACCACGGAAGACCTAAGAATTGCCAAGTATCTTAATGAAAATTCTGCAATTACGATCGAACGGGGTTTGCAGCGGTGGCAAAGTATGTTTTTAAATAAAACAATTCTTCCCGATGGGCGGTTTCGCGTTCCAGTCAATATTCCTCCATCTTTACAACTAGCAGATATTGACATGAACAGCCAAGAAAATCAGGCTTGGAACATCCGCACTTTAACGCTGATGAGTCGGGCCGCTTTAATCGAAATTGATTCGGAGCGACCGCCGTTAAAAATAAAATTTCAATCGAAAGACGCTTATCAAAAAGCTTGGAAACTGCACCGAGAAACCCGATTTATTCGTATTTTAGATGCCTCGCACCTGAAAGTCCAAACCTGGGTAAATAAAGTAGAACCAATTCGCCAGCAACGCCAAAACTGGAGCTATAGAAACTTGGAATTGATGCGCGAGGCTTTACGACCAGAACGCTGTATTTCGGAAATATTAGCTGAAGCTTACACAATACGCGATCGGGCAATACCAGAACCGAGAAAAATGGTTAGGATTTCTCCTGCTTGTGGTGGATGTCCTGTGTGCAGAAAAAAGGGGGAATCACGATTTTCGGGAATTATGCCCGCACCATCACCTGTATGGCAAAAGCCTAATTTTTTAGTAGGTGAAGAACTAAAAAAAATGCTAGCAGGAGATAAATTAATGCTGATTTTTTACGACTCTCTGGAAGAGAAAAGCTGGAAACTCAAAAGCCCTACATTTTTTACGTGGTTAATCCAGCAGGGAATTAATAATCTGGTGGTTTATGATGAATTTCAGAGTAGAGCGATCGCAGACCTAAATCAAAGGGCCGATGCTTTTCTATTCTTGTTTGAAAAATACCAACCCATTCTGATGCCGCGCATTCCTACCCTCATCTTTCATCCGCCCGGAAAGAGCCTCCCTGACAACTATCTGTCACCAAACAGAAATTCTGAGGCGTCGCTGATTATCGTGCTTCCCTTAGATACACGAGATCCCAGTCGCAATGACCGCAAGCTGATCGATATTTTTTCAGGTAAATACTTTATGTTTAACCACTTTTGCACGGAGGTTAATTTATGAGCGTATTAAAAACTGCTTTGGCTACTCCTAGCCGAATGCGAGGCATATTTAGATATTTGCTTCAAGCCCCCAAGCAGCGTGAAAACAGGAAAAAACTCACTCGCCTGCTTTCTCCAGAAAAATTATCAGAAGGGAGAAACAAAAGTGCCGAACATCCGATGTTTGATGCTGCACTCCGAGAAAGTATCAAGTGCGACTTATTAATCGAAGAAAACGAGGAGATTGCTATAAATGGTCATCTTCCCGAAGCATCCAGACATCCTCAAACTGGCGATAAGTTGTTACCGGATACGCTGGTACAGCTATTTTTCGCTTCTGATAACGAAGATGAAGAAGATTTAGGTCGCTTAATAGCATGGTATTTAGCCCAAGATATTTATGATGCTCCCGGTACGTGGGAAGAAGTAGAACAGCGTGTCGCAGAACAGAGAGTTGCTGAGTCTTTAGATTTGAAAATATCCAGCAATAGTCTGTTCGGTCAAGTCGCGGACTGGATGTGTTATTTAGGGTTTGCTTGGGGCCATGCTTTAGGAGGGGACAAAATAATAGTTCCTGAGCCAACTGCTTATCTCAGACGAAATTTAAAAGAGTTATTTCAAGGAGAAGTACAAGCTAAACTTTCGATCGGAGAGTTTGTCGATCGTTTAGCTAAAAAATGCCCGGTGTTTGAAAGTGGCAAATTTCGAGAACAGGTTGAAGAAAAAATCGGTTTTCGCTTACCCAATCATTTATCCACTAGCACGGCTTTTGCTTTATTTCGCCTTCAGGATGATGGCTGCATCCAGCTTATAAAAGAGTCGGATGCCGATTTATTCATCCTTCCAAGGGTAGGTAACGCAGAACGCATTTCTCATATTATCTGGACAGGAGTAGAACCATAATGTTTACAAAATTTGTTTGCTGGGAGTTAGAGCGCGTTCGTCGCGTCATGAATGTGGAGGCTACCCAAACTCCGGATCATATATTTCTGGCAACTCACCATTCGATCTCGATGTACCGCCAGGAACTTATCGAAGCACCGTCACGAATTCCCTACAGTGAAGAACTATTTCTGAAAGACTTTCTCGCTGAAAAAGATTTCGCCTTTGTACCAGTTTTAGGAAGTTCGGGAACGGGAAAATCTCACCTCATTCGCTGGTTAGCAGCCAATATAAAATCGACCGACAAGCGCCGAGTTTTGCTCATTCCCAAAATTGGAACAAATCTCAAAGATATTATCAGCTTAATATTAGAAGGGATGGAAGGATCCAGCTTTGATGAATATCGAAAACGCCTAAATCGAGCCACTAGCACCTTGACTGAAGCGCAAGCGCGGGAACAACTTCTGAATCAGCTTGCTGCTGCGGTTGGCCCTAATGGTCAGCGCGATCGCAGTAAACTTTCTGAATTGGAAGATTACCTCGTTGATACTGTTGACTCTCTACTATACGATCCATTTTTCCGAAAACACTGGCTAAAAGATGGAGGTATTATTCATAAATTAGTTGTCCATATTCTCGGAGATCGAGATACGGTAGAAATTGTTGAAGAACGGCGGCAATTTTCGCTTGTTGACTTGCCTCTAAATGTTTTAGACTTGCAAAAAGCTGGGAAGCCAGCACAGGATTTTTATAGCTTTTTAATCGCCGATGAGGATACCCAAAAGGCAACTGTAGATTGGTTAAATCGGCATTTAGATGAAGCCATCGCTCAGGTTTTGAGCCTCGGACGGGAAGACTTGCAAAGATTAATCCGAGAAGTTCGCGAAACTCTAGCAGAACAAGAAATAGAGTTAGTTTTACTGATTGAAGACTTTGCCAAATTGCAAGGAATTGACCGCGAAGTTTTAGAAGCTGTTTTAGCGCGCCCTCAACAACCCGGACGCAAACAATTATGTCCGATCCGAACTGCATTAGCCTGCACTACAGGTTATTTTCAAAGTTTAAGGGACACTGTGCGGACTCGTGTTACATTCAGTGTCAATCTAGATATCGGTACAGTGGGCGAACAATCTTTAATAACTCAGGGAGATATCCAGAAATTCGTGGCTAGATATCTAAATGCTGTTCGCTTAGAAGATAAAACAATTCGCAACTGGGCTAATTTTATCAGAACAGAGGAAGACTCAGAAAGGGAATCGCTTACAAGTGCTTGCAGTGAATGCGAACATCAACGAGATTGTCATGCAGGCTTTGGAGAAGCGGACGGTTTTGGTTTGTATCCGTTCAATCCGAAGGCATTACAACAGATGCTTGCTAGAGTAAATCCTCAAGATTTTAACCCCCGCATTTTAATTAAAGATGTTCTCAAGTGGACGCTAGAAAATTCTCGCGATGATATCGAACAAGGACGCTTTCCTTCTATTTCTCTGCGGGAACATTTTGGCAAGATGCGGCTGAGTGCAATGCTGCAAGCAGATATTAAAGCCAAAGACCCACAAAGTTATGAGCGCCGACAGATTCTCCTCGATTTGTGGACGGATAGTAACGAGCTTTGCGACTTACTTCGTCTAGAAGTTCACACTGCATTTGATATTCCTGCGCTTGGCATCAAGGTTGAGCCGACAAAAACCTCTTCATCACTTCCGCCTGCTAAAGAGTCGGGGTTTCCAATTGGTAATTATCAAGTTGAGCCACAACCACAAGCTGAAAATTTTCGGACAACAGCCGAACAAATTCCAGAAAGGCTGATTAAAAAACTAGAATTTCTTGATAGCTGGAATAATCAAGAAATTCTCTCACAAGATATCGCTGGAGAACTGCGACCGTTGATTTACTCAACTATTGTTGAGCGGATAGAATGGGATACAGAAATGCTAATTCAGGGGACTTTTGCTACTAGCGATAGCAAATACTTTAAGCAAAGAAATATTACTTTTTACAGCCCAAAAGTTACGAGAGAAACGATTTCTGGAGTTAAACTATCTCTTCCCCTTAATCCCGAGGATAAAGATGATTTTGGAGACAGCGCGATCGCCTTCCAAGGCATTTTACAATACAAGCATTACAAGCATTGGAAGTTCCCCGATGGCGATCGCTACTTTCGCACCTACGCCAAACAACTGGAAAAATGGAGCCAATATGTCCTAGAGCAAATTCGCCTGTATCCCCGCGAGTCTGGGGAACCCTGGAACCCTGTCCCTGCGGCTGTTGAGCTCCTGGCGATCGCAGCAACAATGGCCGGACATCCTACAAATTCGATGGAAGATTTGATTAATAGTTTGTTTCTCGATTTAGAGGCAAAAGATTTAGAAAATCGTTCAGCTACTTGGAAAAAGCTATTTACTAGCTTACAAAAACACCGCGAGGCTTTACTAGAAATTGTTACCAGTCGCACAGCTTGCACAAAAGGAATTTCCAAACAATTTCAGATTATTGATGTTGTACAAATCCTCGACCCATTGAAACAAGTTAGCAAATCTTGGCAACCTCAATCTGAAATTCCGACAGATGTTCGAGAAAAGTTTCCCGAAATTAATAAAGCGCGTCAAGCAGCAGACGAACTCCTAGAAAAAGCCATTCAGGAAGAGTGCGATCGCCAACTTGCTGTTTACAATTCTCTAGTAGCTGAATTAGGGGAAGACATCAAGAAAAAAGATGTTACCGATTTAGTAAAACAGGCGATCGATAGCTCGCAAGAAGCTGGTGTATTTCGAGGCAGAAAGAGTCTCGCTGAGCTAAAATCAGTATTGGAACAGTTTAAACGAGTTGGGCGTTCTAGCTATTTAGACACAATGAAGCGCGTGCAAGCTGAGAAAGATAATCCCGATAGTAAACCGGGGAAGCTGCTTAAGTATCTCAGCGAAAATCATCAAAAAGCAATGACAGAGGCTTCCGAATTTGTCGGCAGCACTAACAATTTTCTTGATGCTTCTATAACCGAGGTGAATAACCGAATTGAAGATTTAGAAGTGTCTGGTGGTGCAACAGTAGAATCTTGCCATAGGGCTATTGAAGATGGATTGGCTAAACTGCGAAATCTAATTACTGAAATTAAAGGATAGATAATATGATTTTACAAAAATCCACTCAACTGATTGAGTTATCTCAAAAGAGAATTAATCTTCAGAAATATGCAGAAAATTTGCAAGGTTTTCAATCTAGACAACAACAGATTGAGCAAGCTGTCGCTGAAACTCTACCTCTTGTTCAATCTTTGAGAGCTTTTCGCCAAAAAGGAATTACCAATTTTGATTTAACTCAAAAAGCTGAGATTCTGCTGACATTTATTGCTAATGTTGAGGCAGAATTTAAAAAAGATCCTGAATGGATTATACCACCCAATGAAAATTTCAACAAAAAGAATTTCACTTCTAGGATAGAGCAATTACAAAATTCTCTGAGATGGCAATTGGATCAATCTTGGCAGCTCTACCGAAGTCAAAAAATGCCCAGCACTAATAATGAAATCCTGAATTTATTGGATAAAGTTTCGGCATTTAAGCCAACTGTCCAACGGATTAGAAGTTTATATTTGCAAATTCAGGAATCAAACTCAATTCCCGAAAGCAGTGATGATTTTGAAAGAGTCGATCGGCTAATTGAGCAATTAAAGCAGTGCTGGGATGGCTTAAATGCTGATGAGGTTCCTGAAGCAGTGCTCTGTTTTCTGAGAGTGGCTGCTAATGAGGGTGCTACCCTGGGACTTTTAACGCCAGAGGTAAAAGATTGGTTGGCTAAACATGGTCTTATTGATTCTTTACGAATTCGCTTGACCTAATAAATGGTTTGCGATTGTTTAAGAAATCACTGACGCACCCTCCTGCATTTTATAGCGTACAGACAAAGTGCGATCGTCTTTACTCTGGTAAAATGCCTCAGCAGCAAATTGTTTTAGTTTAGTCAAATCTCTTGACTGACGCCCCCTACTACATTCTCTAATGTACAAACAAAATAAAACTTAAAAAGATTAGATTCGAGGGAACGGCGAGGGCGATATTGTGCGTGCAAATCAGCCGTTGAGAAGTTCTCAATAAGTTTGAGATTGAGTTCGTCAGCCAAAGTGGCAATTTGGTCAAACCCAGTAATCCACGGTGCATACATACTTTCGTATTTATCTATGTAATCATTGATATCTTGGTAGCCCGTCGTCCTCAAAATCACTTTTTCTGACATATAATCAAAGGACAATCGAAAACTATTCACATTGTCACGAATTTGTTTCAACGCAAATATTACATCTTTTTTGGCAAGCAAGGTAGTGTTGCCTTCCCACAAAAAATATGTCGGTATATCGAAGTCAAATTCACTCTGTTTCAACAATGAGATTAAACCGTCTTTTACGTAATCGCCGCCAAGGTAGCGGACATTGGCACTAACTTTGTTGGCGGTGAGAGTTTCTTCTTTTAATTGCAGTGTAGCGCGGTCGTCTATTTCAAAATAAGTGACTCTTTCTCCATTGATTCTCGCAGCGCGAGTATCTAAGCCCGAACCTAAAATAACTACTTGCTTGCAACCTCCTAAAACTTGATTTGATAAAACATCATCAAAGTATTTCGTCCGCAGTTTAACCATTTCTTTGGCAGCGGGAGAGTTTTGAGCTATTTCGGCAGCTATTTCTTTTGTTTCCTCATTCAGCCAGATTTTGACTACATTATCAGTGTAAAGCGGTGCACTTTCTTCATTTTCTTCTGCTCTAAATTCCGCAACGATAAAAGCAGTACCAGTTACATTGTTCATGGCTAATCTTTCACCCTTACTATTGACTTCTGGCATCTGCTAAAGATTCATTGCTCGCTTCATCATCAGAATGCAATTCAGCTTGGTGAATTTTATCGGGAATCAACCCTTCTGGCCGCACAATCATCATGACAACTAGAGTTAAACCGAATAGAAATAAGCGCATTTGAATCGGGTCTAAACTGGTGGCGAGAAAGTCGGCTAACTGGGGAATTGCTATTCTGGGAAGTACAAAAGTATTCAGGAAACCTTTGAGGACTTGGGCGAGTTGGGGAAGATAAAGCCGATCGGCAGACATGATAATGATAGCGCCTAAAATCACCCCGGTCATGTTGCCCAAACCGCCTAAAATCACCATGCACAGGATAATCACCGAGACTGAAAAATCGAAGACGCTGGGAAAAACCGCGCTGATATAGGCAGCGTAAAATGCACCTGCAAACCCCGAAAAGGTCGCTCCCATCGCAAAAGCCGAAAGTTTTGTTTTGACCAGGTTAATGCCCATTGCGCTTGCCGCTAATTCATCTTCGCGCATGGCATTCCAAGCCCGTCCCAAGCGGGAATCTCGGAGCCGCGAAATCATGAAGTAAGCGAAGACGACTAGCAGTAAAATTAGGTAGTACCAGGGAAAGTAGTTGCCGGTGCTGAATGTGCCGATGATGGGGAGAGATGGACGCGCGATCGGGTTGATGCCCGCTTCGCCGCCGGTGAGGTTAAAAGGTCGATCGCACCCAACCAGACACAGCACCAATTCCGGCTTGCCAAAAATTAAAGCGACAATCTTCGAGATTGGTTCCTCGATCCGAATGTCGGTTAAATTCCGAAATACCACCGGGATAATTTCGCCAAAACCGAGGGTAACAATTGCCAAATAATCGCCCTTGAGTCGCAGTGTGGGAATACCCAAGATAACGCCCGCAATGCCAGCTACACCGGCGGCGATCGGCAAAACGATCCAAAAATTCCAAGCAATATTTACTTGCCCGGAAGATAGCAAAGCTGTCGTGTAAGCGCCGATCGCAAAAAATGCAGCATATCCCAAATCCAACAAACCCGCAAAACCGACAGTAATATTCAAACCCAGCGCCAGCATAATAAAGATTTGAATCTGTACTACAGTAGCAATCCAGCCAGTTTGAGCTTCGAGGTCGATAAACGGAAACAAAATTAAGATAAAAGCTAATGTCACCAGAGTAGCCTGTCGCTGGCGTTCTCCTTGCAAACCCTGCAAAGCACCCATTAGTGTAGCTGTCAAAAGTGCGATCGCCAAACTGCAAATCCCGTACAGCAAAGTAGTCGGCAAAGCCACAGCAGATTGACCCGAAAAAGGTCTAACTAAAACCCCTTCTAGTACGCTAGCAACCAACAGCCAAACGCCCAAACCCAAACCTGCGAAACTACCGACGGTTGCACCCATTTTCGGGCTGTGAACCTTTTGCTCTTGACAGCTAATGAAGCCCGCAGCCGTACCCATCAGCCACCCGATGACGGTGCCGCTCCAACCGCCGAATAACACAACAGTCAAAAAGGCGATCGCGCCTAATATACCGATCGATTTAATTGCTTGGATTATCTTGTTTGACATAATTATTCAGTTGACAGTTGACAGTTGACAGCTTGCCCGAAAAGCCGATCGTTTAATTGCTAATTCCCAAAATTACACCTTCTCCTGAACATTTTCGCCCAACAAACCTCCAGGCCGAAAAGCCAAAATCACCACCAAAACCCCAAATACCCAAGCATTAGTCCAGCGACTCGACAAATACTGATCGCTCAAAGACGAAAGCACCCCAATCAAAACCCCTCCCAACATCGCCCCGACAATATTACCAATTCCACCCAAAACCGCCGCCGTAAAGGCTCTCAAGCCCGCCGTAAAACCCATCGTAAAAACAATAGTATTGTTGTACAAACCAACCAGAATCCCAGCCGAACCAGCCAAAGCTCCCCCGATCAAAAAAGTCAGAGCAATAATCTGATCGACATTAATCCCCATAATCTTAGCAGCATCGCGGCTTTGAGCAGTTGCCCGCATCGCCTTTCCCAGACGAGTGTACTGCACGAACACATGAAGCAAAACCATCAATACAACCGCCACCACCAACACAATTAAATCCTTAGTGGTAAATACAATACTGGTTTCAATTCCCAAAAATTTGAGAATATCAACTCTGGGCAACAAATCGGGAAAACTTTTCGGAGCAGCCGAATTAGAACCCATCACCGGAATAAAAGCTTTTAAACCTCCCCAAAACAGCCCCATATTTTGGAAAATGAAAGAAACCCCGATCGCCGAAATTAAAGGAGCCAAACGCGGAGCATTCCTCAAAGGCCGATAAGCGTACTTTTCCACAACAATATTCAGCCCCGCACAAAACGCCGAACATACAATTAAAGCAACTAACATCACCGGTATAGCAACAGCTAAAGGTGCGCCGTCTTGAATACCAAAAGCCCCGAACACAGTTAGGGAAGCAAAAGCTCCCAACATATACAAATCGCCGTGAGCAAAATTGATTAATTCAATAATGCCGTAAACCATCGTATAACCTAAAGCAATAATCGCAATCAGCGCGCCGTTGACAAGCCCAACTAATAATTGTTGAATCAAAACTTCAGGGTTGCTGGCTATTTCCCCAATAATTTTGGGCAAGTCAAATCCGGCGATCGGCCCTAACAACAAAACTATATAAGCTACACCTAGATATAGAAGAATACTCTGCCATTTTTTCATAATTTTGGGAAATTGAGAATTGGGGATTAGGGATTGGAAATTAGGGATTGGGGATTGGGAATTGGGAATTGGGAGTTGGGAATTGGGAATTGGGCATTTTTCGTGTTCCGACAGCTATTATTTTTTAGCGATGATTTCTCAGTTATTACCAATCACCGATGACTAATGACCGATGACTAATGACCGATGACTAATGACCAATTCCCAATTATCCATTATTCCGCCTTCAGCGCGCTGACAAAATCCCACTTGCCGCCTTTAACAACATTTCCTGACATTACAGTCAAGCTCGTGTCGCCGTTAGCGTCAAAACTCCAATTGCCGAGTACCCCATTAAAATCCTTAGTTGCCAAGACAGCATCGCGGATCGCAGCGCGGTCATTTTTGCAGACTTTATTGATTGCGGCGATCGCCACTTTAGCAGATTCATAAGCGTAAGCTGTATAAGCTTCCGGTTCAGCATTAAATTTTGCCTTGTAACTTGCGTACCACTTGGCCCCCTCACCAGTCAATTCTTTAGCAGGCAAGCCGCCAAAAGTAGCGTAAACACCTTCGCCATCTTTGCCTGCTGCGTCAATTAAAGCTTGATCTTTGATACCGTCGGGCCCCATGAACTTAACTGCATCAGCCGCCATCCCGACATTTCTCATGTCTTTAATTATTTGTCCCGTGTTGCTCTGAGTAGTGCCACCGAAGTAAATCATGTCTGGATTTAAAGCTTTGATCTTATTCATTAACGCCTTGTAGTCGCTAGCTTTAATATCAATTCCCTCCCGACCCAAGACTTGAATTCCCAACTTTTTAGCCGTTGCTTCAAAAACGTCAGCGATACCTTTCCCGTAGAGTTCTTGGTCGTCGAGAATGAAGACTTTTTGTACGCCTAAAGATTTCGCCCAATTTCCAGCAACAGAGCCTTGAAGGTCATCAGCAGGGACAACGCGGGTGAAATTGCGAGTGCCTGCAGGATAATAAACGTTGGGTTCTTTGGGTTCGCCTTTTCCTGGTTTAGTCAGTCCCGGATAGGTGTTTGCCGGACTGATCATCACGACGTTAGCTTGGTTGAGCACGGGAATGGAAAGTTTGGCTGCACCGGAGTTGTAGTGACCGATAGCGGCAACTACCGAACCGTCAGCGACTATTTTATTAGAGTTGGACGTTACCTGTGCGGGGTCCCATTTGCCGGCGGCGGCGGTGGCATCATCGAGCACTTCGTATTCGATTTTGATTTTGCCGTCGCAAGCTTTGGAGTCGGTTTCGGCGAGTGCTTGTTTGATGCCGTTGACCATTGTTTGAGATTGACCCAAGGCGCTGCCTGTCATGGGGAGCATGGAGACAATTTTGACAGTATTTGCGTCTCCGGGGGCGCTGACTGCGACGGGAGAGGCTGCTGGAGTGGCTCCGGGAGTTGTGGCGTTTGGTGCTTGAGGATTTTGACAGCTAGCGCACAGAGAGGCTATGCCAGCGGCGAGGAGTATTGTCCGCAATCGGGCCGCGCCCGGATTCTGGGTTGTGTGGGTTGTTGAGTGTGTGGCACTGTTGCCCCCTGATTTCTGGGAAAAGTTCATAGGTTGGTTTGTTTGTTGCTTGCGTCTTAGCATATTTTCACTCTGTAAGTCTGTAAGTCAAGAGTTAGCACAAGTTTAAAAAATTTGTGTCAACTCTCAAAGATACACTGCTGCCACAAGAAGGTCGGGAATTGGGTCATATCTGATTCAATTACGTGCTAAGATTTTTGAGTATTTATTGACAATGCTTGAACTGCAACGATAGAAATAGCATCATCACTAAATACTTGACATAATATTACTTGCGCCATCTGCATTTTGTCACTACGTCAATGTCGGCGATTGCCAAAATTTAGATTTGAAAAATGGCTTATTCGCCTGGGTATGCTTGGCCCAGCAGGGGGAGCGCATCTTATTGAACACTGTTCATCAGCGGTGAGTATATTTAGATGCGTTCGCTCTGACTATCTCCACAGTGAATCCGATTTGCAAAAGTTGGTTGCAGGAATTAAATTACTCCGCACATTGTTTCAGACAAGTGCCTTTGATGAGTTTCGGGGTGAGGAAGTCGCTCCCGGTGCGGATGTTAACAGCGATGAAGCCCTCGAAGCCTACATCCGGGAAACGTGCAGTACGGTGTTTCATCCTGTCGGCACCTGCAAAATGGGAACCGACTCAATGGCGGTTGTAGACCCCGAATTACGGGTACATGGAGTTGAGGGATTGCGTGTGGTAGATGCGTCAATCATGCCAACAATCACCACAGGAAATACGAATGGGCCGATAATTGCGATCGGCGAAAAAGCAGCCGATTTAATTAAAGCCACAGCTTGCGTTTCACAGCAAGTACGTTTGGCAATGGAAAATTAACAGGGAGTGCGATCGATTAAATAGCCTTGACTATTTTTTTTCAACTATGAGCTAGCTCATAGCAGTTGTTGATAAAAACTGTCAGAATAAAGGTAGTTCAAGGTTAGGAGGGGAGCGATATGACTCTCACAAAAGCAAACTTAACGGCATTAAAAGTAGAAACTCTCGCCAAACTCTATCTGGAAAGTAAGCCAGCCGAAATTTCAGATCAAACCATCGCCCAACTCTGTGATTGGCTAATGGGTGAGTTCCAGCAATTGCCTTTAAATCTACAATTTTCAGATTATATGCGTTACGAAAACGCAGAAGAAATGTTTGCAGATATCAAACAAGGGCAACTTTGGGTATCTGCTGAAAGTTACGATTCTTCGGTTTATCCCAATCCCATTTACGGGTTTATTTTTCAGGGAATGCACGATTACGACCATTACTTGACGGATAGTGAATTCAGTTTGGAAGGGGAAATCGTGGCTTACAAATTCACTGCAAAACGTGCGCCAAGTTTAGACATCCAAAAGATTCTCTATTCCGAAATTGTGCTGCGATCGGCTGCCTATCTTTATTTAGGACATATGGCTGCTCCTAAAATAGTTTTTCCCTAATTAATTATATAGGTAAAAGAGAATGCAGGAATGTCCTTGTTGTTCTGAGCCATTGTTGCGGCACATTCACAAACAAAAAATTTGCTGGTTTTGTCCCAAATGTCGGGTAATGATGCCAGCTATTTCCGAAGTAAAAGTTACTTCAAATATTAGCATCAGAATGTCAATCAGACCTGGGATGTTAAAATTAAAAGACGTTGGCTACAAGATTGGAGGTTAGCTCGCGGATGGTTGAGTTGCAATCAGATTTAGAATATGTTGTTACCGATCGCCTAAAAGTCTCTCTAGATGCGATCGCACGATTTTGCCAGCGCTGGAACATTGTCGAATTTGCCCTGTTTGGCTCGGTACTGCGGGATGATTTTCGCCCTGATAGTAATGTGGATGTATTGGTTGCTTTTGAAAACCTATCGAGTGATTTATCCAAGCGGGCGATCGGGATAGCACTTCACTTTGGGATATGGCGCAAGCAATTGGTCGGATTCAGGAGTTTAAGGCTGATATCGTTTACAGTTTCATAGGAATGATTTAACCACAGAGAGCGCAGAGGGCACAGAGGAAGAGAAGAGAGAGGAAATTCCTTATGGACAAATTTGAAGAACACGATCCTCGCTGTGGCCGCGAGACAAAGGGCCCGTGGTGGACTGAGCCACAAGACATCGCTTTAGCCCGCGCCCCTGCGTTCGCTCAACGCTTCTTCGGTGAAGTGTTCAACGAATTCCCAGCATTGGCTACGGGCGTCGTTTTTTTGCGATGGTCTGTTCAGCCAGAGGATGTCTACGCGGTGTTTAACGTGTCTAGTGGTGGGTTTCTCGTGCAGATCGATCCGTTCCTGGAGTACATCATAGTGTCGGGGGCGGGCGAGCACGGGGAGTATGGCGATTGGACGGGCGATCGCGATCGGTTAACGCAGGCGCTCGATGATGTCCGTACCTTAGTCTGGTGGTTTGAGAGTTTATCTAATGAGGTTGAGTGATGCTGTCGATTACGAACTGTTCCCCAAATATCAACTAGACTGCGCCATCAAATCGGAATCCTTTTTTTCCTTTGACCGATCGACACTAAAATCTTCATAGTACGATCGCTCGGTGTTGACATTCCACCAGTCGTTGGGAATATTGTTACAAATGTTTTCCCTAGTTTACTGGTTCGCAAAAATTTGGGTAAACTTCCTTTAACGCTTCAAACACCAACAGCGAATCGATCGCCCCAATTGCCTCCGACATTCGCAACTCGTGCCTTCCTCCGACATTAATATACCGCTTTCCTTTCTTCTGAAGAACCTCAACAAACCACTCGTGCATAGTCATCCGTAAATGTTCGCTTTCTCGCGTTCCATCCTGAACAAACCCGAAATCCGGCTGAGTCAAAATATACAAATCATAGCGGCGGCTGTCTGCAATTTGCTCGATCGTCGGATGTTCTGAACCAACGTAACGTTTGTGCCAAATAAAAGTAGCTAAAGAATCTGTATCGCAAATAACGACTTTGTGAGCGCGAGTAGCCATATGGTCTTCTATAACAGCTTGTTTCTTGGCAATTTCTACAAATTCATAGCTGTCCCAAATTTCAGGATCGGGCGAATATTGCCGGCCTTCCCAG
The DNA here is from genome assembly GCF_036701775.1 of Microcoleus sp. N9_A2. Taxonomy (NCBI): domain Bacteria; kingdom Bacillati; phylum Cyanobacteriota; class Cyanophyceae; order Oscillatoriales; family Microcoleaceae; genus Microcoleus; species Microcoleus sp. N9_A2. The sequence goes on from NZ_JAUBRH010000030.1 coordinate 44,907, forward strand.
TAACACCTGCCGTATTCGGGCACCCAAACAGTTTGGTAGTGCTGTGCGAGCGATCGTGCTAGGGTAGTCGTGCCGCTCGATTCTACACCCAGCACGCAGACTCGTTTGGCAAAATAAGCTTTGGCTGGGGGAGTCAGCATTTGCCAGTGTTCGGCTAGGTTCGATCGCAATTGCGTTCCAGAAATCGGGAATCTGAGCCGTTCGCGATCGACTGCACAGTGTTGAGCTCCCATCAGTTTTGCCCAAGCTTCACCGTAATTTTCCGAAGTAAAAGCGATGTCAGGTTTTCGCCCGGAAAGCACCTCAAGAGTTCTCTGAGCCCAAGGTTCGGGGGCTTCCGGCAAATCGTCAAGAACTTCGATAACTTCTGCGTCGGGATGCAAAAACCGAATCCAGTCGGCTCTAACGCTTCCTGCAACTGCTTGATTTGTTTTGTAACAGGCGAGAACGATTAAACGGTCAACCTTCTTTTTAGCTTCTCGAATTAAGTAGTCGTGTCCTTTGTGGAAAGGGTAAAATTTGCCGACAGTAACACCGAGTCTCATAAAGATTGCTGCTGTTTTAACTTTTCTTCCGAGTAAATTCGCTGGAAATTTTGCAGTCCGTAAATTGCCATCAACCAAAAAATCGCGTACAAAATACTCGTCAGATATAGCCCGCGCGAGGCATACAATGGAACGTAAATCGTGTCTGCAACAATCCACAAATACCAGCTTTCGAGATAGCGTTCCATCAGGTACAACTGGGCGATCGCACTTAATATGGTGGTCATGGCATCCCAAAAAGGTGCTGCGCCGCCCAAAGATATTAATACTGTTCGCAAGCCAAATACGCCAACTGTAACTAAGACGCCTGTGAAGATAAGCCAGCGTTGGGAAATTCGGCATACAGGTTTTTCTGTGCTGTTTTCGCCGCCCCGCAGCCAAATATAAATTGCTTGCAAGCTCGTGATTAAATAGAAGAATTGAATCGCAACTTCGCCGTAAAGTTTAACTTGATAAAACACTGCAGCGTAGGCGATAACTCCGATTAAGCCGACCCACCAGCCGAGGGGATTGTTTTTAGCCAGCAGCCAAACGCTCCAACCAGAAGCGATCGCGGCGATCGCTTCGATTAAGTTGAGTTGGATAGGGACAAACCGCTGCACTGAAAGCAGGAGCAAGAAGATGCTTGCTGCGAAGCCGATTAAGTTTTGCAGGTTGGCTTTTTTCATGGCAATCCCGATTTCGGCTGGCTATATGGACTGCGAAATTAAATCCGAATCCTTTTTGTCCTTGGAGCGATCGACTGAAAAATCTTCATAGTACGATCGCTCAGTATTCACATCCCACAAATCGTGCTTTTCCCCCAGAATATTTCTCGCCGCCAGCAACCCCGTCAGCATAGAATGGTCTTGATTGTTGTATCGGTGCATACCGTTTCGCCCGATCGTCTGCAAATTCTCAATACCCTTCACAAAACCTTCAAGTACCTGCAAATGTCCGCGATATTCTCCATCATAAACTGGATAAGCTTTAAGTTGCCGTATGACAACTCCATCTTCAACCTCAGCAGTTGTTGCTAAACCCAAACCAACCAACTCGCGAGTTGCTAATTCCACAAGTTCAGCGTCCGACATTTCCCAAACTTCGTCGCCTACACTACAGAAATATTCCATTCCTAAACAAGTTTTGCTGACATCGGGAACTAAAGCGGCGCTCCAATTCTTAAAGTTTTGAATTCGTCCCACTTTAACTTCGGGAGAGTGAATGTAAATCCAGTTGTCAGGAAACAAATCCTTGCGATCGACAATCAGCGCTACAATCAAAAAATCTCGATATTTGAGCGATCGCGCCGCGTGCAACACCTCTTCTGGCGGCTGCGGTTTTAGCCTCGCTATCAGCGCCGATATCGGCATACTCGTAATAAAATTATCCGCCGAATATTGGACTAATTCTCCGTTTTGCTCCGCAGTAATACTTTTAATCTTATTACCTTCGCGCTCAAAGCTAATCGCCTTAGTATCGAGATAAACTTTGCCGTCTTTATTTTCCACAGCTTCCGCGAACTTTTCCCACATCATCCCCGGCCCCAAAGCCGGATAATCAAACTCTTTGATTAATGTTTTAGTATCGTTGCTGCCAAACAAAGCATTAATAATTGCAGTCGTCAGCGACAATCCTTTAATCCGCTGCGCCGCCCAATCTGCTTGAATTTCCGAACAAGGAATGCCCCAAACTTTTTCAGTATAAGTCTTAAAAAATGTTTTGTACAAACGTTCCCCAAAACGATTGATCACCCATTGTTCAAAAGTTGTTTCTTCCGGCAACGGCCAGATTCTCACTTTCACATAGCTCAAAATAATTAGCGTACTCTCAATTATGCCCAAATTAAACAGAGTATTGAAGGCACTGATCGGATAGTTAAAAAATTTACCTCGATAAAAAATTCGCGACAATCGTGGCACTTTAATAAACTCATTTCCCAGTACCTCTTGCCACAACTCCTGCACGGCTGCAACTTTAGTATAAAAGCGGTGGCCCCCAATGTCGAAACGATAGCCTTTGTAGGTTTCGGTGCGAGCTATTCCCCCAACTTTATCTCCTTTTTCGAGCACAACAGGGATAATGCCTTGCTTGACGAGCTCGTAAGCAGCAGTCAAACCCGCTGGCCCAGCACCGACGATCGCAACCGGATAATGTTTCACTCAGCCTACCTCCAGCTTTTTTATCGAACTATACTATTATTTATAACTTCTAAAATAGATAGATGCACCCGTACATACCCTGAGAAACTATCGATCGATCTGATGTTGAAGCGCAATTGGGATTGATTTATTCAGCGGTACCGGCAAGCTAACCTTGGCAGTCAAGGGCTTTTTTTGGGACAAATGGCGAGCCGTGCCGATCGCGAATGCCAGTCCGCTGTAAAAGTAGAAAAGCCAGTGCCACGGAATTGTTTTCAGGGCAAATAGGATACCGTGTTTACGGTAAAAAAATCGGTAAAGCGGTGCATTAATTGCTACCAGTGGTATCGCCAGCAAACCAGCCACTAGCAGAAAGCTCAGCGACCAGCACGTCCCCAGAATTGCCAGCAGGACTGCATAAGTTAAAATCACGCTGATGCGGTTTGAAACTTGCAAGTTGAGGTCGTTATTCAATTTGCGATCGCGCCAAATAAGTTCCGTCCAAGGCAGCGCTCGGTAAAAAAAGTCAGCTTTCACCATCCCCATCGCTTCCCAACGCTTTAAGTGCTTCACCTGCAATGTTTTACACAGCCGAATTTGATGACCGGCTTGTTTCAAACGGTAGCCGAATTCAATATCCTCGATCGAAGCTTGGCGGTAACTCTCATTAAAGCCACCCATTTGCAAAAAAATTTCCCGGCGAATCACTCCGCAAGCGCCCCAAAAAGTCGAAGCTTCTTCGTTACCTGTCTGGTGCACGTAGTGGTGCAGCAAGTTCCTGTACTGCGACAGAAAATCGGGATCTCCAGGAGCATCATCGTAGGAGCCGATAAAAGCAGCCAAGTAGGGATTATTTTTGAACACCGAGATGGCATAGCCCACAGCTTCTGGACAAACAGCCACATCAGCATCCACAAAAAACAGAATATCTCCCTTCGCAGCTTGCGCTCCCAAATTTCTCGCTCGGGCTGGGCCGCCGCATTCAGGAATTCTAATTAATTTTGCCCCGAATTCCTTTGCAAGTCGCCAAGAACCGTCGCTTTCGCCATCTGCTACTACAATAATCTCGATCGGTCTGGGCACAGCTTGAGCCAGTTTTGACAAACAGGTGCGGAAGTAAGCGCCCCCGTTGTGGACTGGGATAATCACGGATACAGTCGGGTCAGCGGTAGAAATCATCACCTAAATAACTTAAATTACACGGGCCAAAATTTGCTGGAATTTTATTGGTGCTACTTTACGAAGGGTAAAATCAGCTCTACTTTTTTATTTATAACTCGATTTTTGTTTGTCTTCAGCTAGATTTTTTGCTGGTATTATCGATTTGATTTTCCCCATTCTTACCTCTATTTTACGCCATATTTTGCTGAGACTGACCTGATGTAGACAACAGCTTTACAAAATCTTTAAATATGTCATTGTTTGTGTAAACTTGGGAAAAAGCCCCAGCAGCATTTTTGTGCGGCTGTGTTGCAACGCACAAGACTTTGATTTTATAAGTAGGCATACCGTATAAAATAAAACATCGTTTATACGGACACCAGGCAACTGTCAGGACTTGCGCGGTACAATTTCTTTTGCAGACCTCATCCGCGAGTGACTCCTGCACCAAGTCTCGATCGCGACTGCGGACTCAATGCACATTTTATGACTTTTGGCAATATATTTTAAATATACCTCTTAAAATTTCCGACGCTGTACGATCGGGCTTTCGTAATTTGCTAACATACCCTTAGCTAGCTCCCTTTGAACCAAAACTTTTATCTAAACCATTTTTTATATTACATGAACACCTCCCAAAACACTTTAAATCAGCCATTAGTTTCAGTCATCATACCAGCTTTCAACGCTGAAAATTTTATTGCTAAAACCTTAGAGTCTGTCTTATCTCAAACTTATCAAAACATAGAAGTTTTAGTAGTTGATGACGGCTCTACAGATACAACAGCCGAAATAGTCCAATCTTTTGCTCAAAAAGATAGCCGAGTGAGCTTATTCCACCAATCAAATGCCGGTGTCGCCGTCGCCCGCAACCTAGCAATTGAAAAATCAAAAGGCGAATATATTGCTCCCATCGATGCCGACGATATTTGGTATCCCCAAAACCTAGAAAAACAAGTCGAATGCTTAATTACATCAGAACAATCTGTAGGAGTTGTCTATTCATGGTCACTTGATATCAACGAAAAAGACTTATTCACAGGTGGATTTTACAACTCCACCATCGAAGGAGAAGTATACAAAGCTTTAGTTTATAAATATTTTATGGGTAATGCGAGTTCATCTCTGATCCGCCGCATTTGTTTCGAGAGAGTCGGCGGTTACAATTGCCAATTAAAAGCAGAAAACGCCCAAGGCTGCGAAGACTTGGAACTTTTTCTCCGCATCGCTGAGCATTATCAATTTAAAGTAGTGCCAGAATTTTTAGTGGGCTACCGACAGATTTCCAGCAGTATGTCTTGCAACTATGAAGCAATGGCAAAATCTCACTCTCTAATTATGGCAGATGTCCGGGAGCGGCATCCTGAAATTCCTGCCAATATTTATCGCTGGTCTAACAGCAGTTTTTATATATACAATTTAGCCGTTAAAAGCAACCGTAACGGCAACCATCGCAGTACATTATTTTGGCTATATCGAGCTTTTCTAGAAGATTCATTGATGACTATTTTACGCCATAATTTGTACATTTTATCAATAGAAAGTATATTAAAAATTCTAGTTTCATCAGTTACTCTATCTGGGTCAGCCTTAAAATCAATATCAACATCAACATCAACAGAGACTGAAGGCACAACAATTTCCACCATCAAGAGGCGAACCATGATTCATAAAATGCTCCCATCCCAGGTTTATGAAAGAATGCGATTCAATAATTTTGCCAACCGATAACGCGAATAAACCCAAGCTCAAAAACCAGATTTCTTAAAGAAACCTGGTTTTTGAGGCAAGCTATGGAAGAGAGTTAAATCAACGGAAATAAATTTTTGCTTCTTCCTTCTACTTATATATCTCTAAGCGTGAGAAGCTGTAGCAGTTTGAGCTTTCGGCTGCTTACCGTCGGGCGCAAGGGATTCCCCTTCAATAAACGAGCGCAACATCCAAGCCATTTGTTCGTGCTGTTCCATCAAACCAGTCAAAAAGTCTGCGGTTCCATCATCCTTAAACTCTTCACCGCACTGTTCAACGTGTTTGCGGAGATTGCGAATAATCAGTTCGTGGTCGTCAACTAAACGCGATACCATTTCGGTAGCCAAAGGCAAATCGCCGATATGTTCTTTAATCGAGCCATACTTCAGAAAACCCTCAGCAGTACCAATTGGATAGCCACCTAAAGTTCTCACCCGTTCGGCCATAGCATCGATATTTAGTGTTAACGCCTGATAGTGTTCTTCCCACAACTGGTGGAGCGATCTAAACTGTGGGCCCACTACATCCCAGTGATACTTTTTGGTTTTGATTAACAGCAGATAAGCATCTGCCAGGTCGTGATTCAATAGTTCGATAACGCCTGCACGCTGCTCGTCAGATAGACCTATGTTTAACTTACGCATTGAAATTGTTCCTTCAAATCTAACTTTACATTTATTAGAACAAATTTACCTAACCACTTACATCAACCCAGAGGACGATCGAAGACGATCGAACTTTCGTAAAATATCTGCTTTTCAGGTTAAAGTAATTGCAAGATTGATACCCTTAGATAGATGCAATGAAACTTATTGTTCCTGAGCGCCTTTGTTTGGCGAACACAGCGATTGGGCCGTTGGTGAGCCCCCGCTCAATCCCCCTAGAGAAGGGGGCGGCACTCTGATTGTTAGTAAAAATCAAGGAATTTATGCCGAAGTTAACGAACATCACACACACTTAATTGTGCGGGCTGCTTAAAATGACGGCATCAGGGGCTTACAATTAAATATAACCCCAGTTATCCTAAAAGGCTAGGAAACAGAGTTTCGGACATGAGCGGTGCTGACCTCTGTGATTGGGATGCTAGAAATGATATTGAGTGCAACCGCTCAATCGACGTTTAAGGATGCTGCCAAGAAACAGACGGGCGATCGCCATCAAAACTTTATGGCCAAAGTGGCTGATGATTACTTTAATGCTTAAGCCCCGAAAGTATAAATATTTCTAGGATGGAATCCTTGATAGTGTTCAAATTGGCTTACATGAACACCGATAATTTTGGGTTTGTTAAATAGCGATAAACCCAATCAGGAAGATGTATAGCAATCCTTGCAGGAGTCGTAAACTTTTTACCCCACCCCAACCCTCCCCTTATCAAGGGGAGGGAGTAAGAAATTCAAAAATGATTTAGGATGGCTATATATCATTGCTTTTGACAACTCCCCAGCCCTTTCATAGACGGGGATTGATAAGACCATAATTTAAGTCTTACGGGTGCTGACAAATCACCCCTACCAACTCCACTGAGATCAATTCCAAGTATTGTTGCTACTTTACGACCAATATTTGCACACCCATTGCAGTCTGCATTAATTAGCCATCCATTCGCCGTCTGATATAATCCACGTTTAATTCTTGTTCCAGAAGCTTTCCACCCTTCGGGTTTCGCACCGAATTTAGGCAGTTCGTCAGCATCGAGAAACGAAGTTTTTGAGGTATAAGATTCTTCAGTTTCTATGAATTTTATTCCGTACTGTTCGCACAGTTGAGCAATTCTATCTTTTAACCTACCCGTGGGAATCTGAACAAATTTTTGATTCGTCTTTGTACCTAGGTTGAGCGAATTTTTCTGATTCTTGTTCCATCCAAATATCACTGTACCAATCTGGGACGAGACACAATGATTAATGACCTTACGAGCAGCTTTATTAACCGCATCCCGCATTGTTCTATTTCTGCTTTCGGTCAGCCGTTCCAGTCTTTTCGACCAGAATCCGTTGTCTTTTCCAGACATCAAGGTTGCCACTCGTTTGTTGTTACCTTGGTTGATAGACTTTAGATGCATTCCGTCTACGATGAATGAAGCTCCAATATTGCTAACACAAGTTATCCAGTTGTCTATCCCATGATCGAGCATCAACACAGAATCAACGTTCACATCGGATTGGACAGCTTCTTTTTGGTAAACCAATTCCAGATAGAAACATCCGTTTCTGGGTAAAATCCTGTACTCTCGAATACAAGAATGCTCTAAATTAGATGGCATGGGCAGATAGAACGCATCTATGCCTAACCAAGCTTTAACTTGCTTCCCTAAAGGAAATCGCAACATTCCATTTTTTAATTTGACCGATCTACCTGTAAATGTAACCAGTGCTAATCCGCCTTTTCTGTATCCAGGAAGTCTTGGACGTTGCGTCACCGTCCCTTCTTTGATTCCCGTCAGTAAGCCAAAATAGGACTTGAAAGACTCAGCAACGCTAGTTAATATCTGTTGTGCGGTATCTGAATAAAAAGCTTTGTCGTGGACGTTATGATTTTCTGTTCCCAATACCTTGTGTAGCTTAGCTCTATTTGGAACTTTACCTGTCTTAAAGAAGAGTTGTCGGGAATAGTAAACTCCACAATTGATTAATTTAGAGGCTTCACTACACAGAAATTCTAAGACTGCTGTCAAGTCTTTGCCTGGACTGATTAGATTTTGCTGGCATCCATACATTCTGTTTTCCTCCTTGGTTTATATTAGCATAGTATTCGCAATTCAAGGGTAAAGTATGCCTACAAAACAACCAATACAAAAAAAATATTGAAGGCGGTTGAAACCGCTACCTAGTTCCTCCCAATGTCTAAAGCCAGGAGCTTCCCTCTCGTTTTTTGGTGAGGAAGCAGGTAATCGCCGATCGTACTTGCTCAACCGTCCATACTAAATTGAGCCAAGCAAAAGTTTGTTCAACCACGGATTGTTATTTTCAGTAAAACAAAGCCTTGGGTGTTGCGATCGTACAACTACCTGAATAATCCATCCCAAGCTATCCATCATCGATTTGAGAAACCGTTGGCCACTGTCACCTCGATCGACTCTAACAAACAAATACAGCCCTGACACCCTTTGTCCCATCTAGTAGACCACCGGGAGAAGCTGTGTGTTCGCTTCACCTTCGGGAACCCTTGCTGCTGTGACCACCATAGCACTAAGCCGAAAGTATCAACGGCAGTGTGGCGTTGTCGGCCCCCCTGAAGGCTTTCTCAAACCCGACACTCTGATGAAGCATCGTTGCAGTGGCAACTGTTTAAACCTAGTTTTTGGCGGATGGCGCCTCCAGGACAGATAAAAAAAGCAGTCCTCTGTGTTTGCGCGAAGGAGGAGAAAGAGGGCATTGCAGTTTGTCCTATCTGGGGAATACGGGGTAAAGTAGCGGTAGGAAATATTTATCCATACTTTTACTAACTGTGCTACTTTCATTGTTAGCTGTAAACCATCATGCGGGAAATCTGCCAGAGCGTGGAAACCATATTTCAACTGCTGTTAGACGAACTAAAAAAGTCCACTCGCGCGTCTGAGCAGAACTGCCAAGATGTAGCAGGGCGACTCGCAGCAGAAGTCACTAGGATATGCACCGAAAGCCTGCGGATTCAAGCATCCGGAGACATAGAAGGTTCAGCCATGAGCCTGGCTCAGCACCGCTTGCAACAATGCCTCCACTATTACAATTTAGGCTCCGGGCCCGGGCGAGTAGAATTGCACAGTACCCTCAGCGCGATCGTCTATCGCTACATCACCCCTCCGCAGGTGCAGTCTAGCTATCAGGCGCGAGTAGAACTGATCAAAGATTTTTTGCAAGGATTTTATCTCGAAGCTTTAAAGGCATTCCGGCGCGAAACCCAATTGCCACCTACCTACAGTCCCCGCACTCGCTTAGAACTAGCAGAGTACATGGCCTTTGTAGAGCGCTTCGGCAAGCGGCGCATTCCATTACCTCGGAACCGCAGCCAGCAACTAATTATTTTACGGGCCCAAACCTTTTCCCAGCAGCAGCCCAAAGAAACCTCTGTAGATATGGAACAAGCCGCCGACGGAGGGGCTTCAGATTCCGACCAAACTTGGAACGACACCTCGGTACACTCCGTGCGGGAAGCGATGGCCGGACAGGGTTCATCTGCAATTCGCCCCCAAGCCGACGAGTCAGAATCTCTGCGGCAAAACGTGATTGACGAATTAGTCGCCTACTTGAAAGAGCGCAACCAAGAAGAATGCGCCGATTACTTCGTGCTGCGCTTGCAAGACTTGCCGACTAATGAAATAGAGTCGATCCTGGGCATAACTCCCCGCCAAAGAGACTATTTGCAGCAGCGCTTCAAGTACCACTTGCTCAGGTTCGCCATGTCGCACCGCTGGGAACTCGTTCACCAGTGGCTGGAAGCAGACTTAGACAAAAATTTAGGTTTGCTGCCTTCTCAGTGGCAGGCGTTTGGCGAGCAAATTGGTCCAGAGGGACAGCGTTTGCTAAAGTTGAAGCAACAGGGTCTGTCAGAGTCAGCGATCGCCCAAACCCTGGGCAGCACGGTAGCCCAGGTACAGAAGCGGTGGTTTAAATTGCTGGAACTTGCGTGGGAATTGCGAAATCGTTCAGATTCCGGAGAAGGGGCATCTAGTGATGAATAACGAAACGAACAGGGATGCAGAGGCTTTCGATCGCCATTTTTTAGACTGGATATTGCAGGCGCCGATCGCGAATGCCTCTAGCCAAGATGAGGAAAACTTCAATCCGTCCCCTGGCTCACAAGAGTGGGACGACACAGAAGAGAATTCCGGGGTGGAATACTGGGAATGGGACGAACCAGACCCGCTGGACTATCAAGTGGGGGCGCACAGCAATGCACCCGCACAACCGCAGACAATTGGAGAAATACCGACCGTGCAAGACCGTTTTCAGACCTTGTTAAAAGAAAGGCTTAGAGCCGAAATTGAATCTAATCCGCCGCTGTTCCCCTGGGAAACAGAATTCAAAAGCTACGACCACGATTACCCAGACGATGTAGCCCCGCAATGGGTTCCCCCCCTACACCTCTGGACTCCCCAACTACAAAATATCAGGTGGGGCCGCCTGCCAATTCCGATCGCCCAAGGGGTTTTTGCTCAACTGCTAGAACCTTGTCAGGAACTGGTAATGTCGTCGCTGCGGGAAGGCTCGAAGTTAGTTCGCGCTGTAGATGGCTTGTTTCCCGGCCAGTCTCAGGAACTTAACAAATTAGCTGGTTTCGTACTCATGGGTGCTGCCAGAGGAATTACAGCTTCAGAAGTAGAAGATTTACCGAATTACTCCGAGGCAACTACCGATCAACAAATGCTCATGTCGCTGTTGGCCGCCCGAGAAATCATTGAGTCTCTAACTTTGAATTGTCCTGTAAATCAGCCCCCGGTTTCGCGGGAGTGGCTGACTGCTTTGGGTTCGCTGACTCTCTCAGCTCAATACCTGTCGAACCGCAACACAGAACCACCAAGGCCGTGTTTAAGAGTTGAGTGCGAATTTCCAGGGGGAGGAAGTTTGGAACTCAAGGGAGGAGATGCCGAAGCAACTGCACAGCGTCCGAATTCCGGGCATTTAAGTGTGGAGTTGTTTGACCCGCAACCTGACAAGACTTATGCCCTAGAAGTTAAATTCCAAAACTTCGATACCAGACCTCTGATGTTTGCTATTCGTCCAACTTTGTAAAGACAAAATAGCAAATAGAAAAGTCAAATTAGAGTAAATAATTTAGGTTTTTACTCTGTGGTTTGACCTCACACAAAAACAAATGCAATTCCTCGACTTCTGTCATGGAAAGCCAAAAATTTTAGATATTAGTTAAAGCCCTCCCAGATTCAATGCGAGAGTCAATCTAAAATCTAAAATCTAAAATCTACTGCTCGTTGACTTGGATGGGTGCACATGACAACTGATAACCTGCGAAATATACCTGTTTTGGGTAAGCTGTGGGAGCAGATTGAGGCCATGCCTCCGCCGGTGATTGAGGATTCTTTACTGCTGCGAATCCTAGTTCAGTTGTTGGTAATTGTGGGAATTGTGGCAACTGACGTTGCTGCTGAAGAAGCCCTGAACCTGTGGGCTGTGCCTGTTAGTATTGTGGGAGCAACTTGGAGTTGGTACCGCCGCCGCGATCGCAATGTAGCTGCTAAGTTCTGCATAGCTATTGGAATGCTGGTGGCGCTGTTCGCTTTTTTTAGCCGCTTGGTGGGAGAATTGAATGATACGCGGTTAGTTTTGGCGCAACTGTTAATCCAACTTCAAGTGCTGCACAGTTTCGATTTGCCTCGCCGCAAGGATTTAGGCTACTCGATGGTAATCGGGCTAATTTTGTTAGGGGTAGCAGCGACTCTCAGCCAAACCTTGACTTTTGGGCCGCTGTTGTTGTTGTTTTTGGCTTTAGCGCTGCCGACTTTGGTGTTGGATTATCGATCGCGCTTGGGATTTTTGAAGCCAGAAGCCATTGGCGAAAAAGCACAAGGTAAAGGGAAAAATGAAAGCCTGTCGCTATTTGCTGCTACTTTATCCCCAAAGTATTTTGCTTGGCTGCTGCTGATAACTGTCGGGTTGGGGCTGACTATTTTTGCGTTTTTGCCACGCCTCCCTGGCTATCAGTTGCGGACTTTTCCGGTGAGTGCTCCTATTGAATATCAGGGCGAGTTTGACTCGCGCAGCATTACCAATCCGGGGTATGTCAGAGGGGGAAACCAAAAAGGGACTGGCGGAGGAAGGGGGAGAAACCCAGACAAAGGGCCAGGAGAGGTAGACTCTACTTTTTATTACGGTTTCAACCAGCGAATTAATCAAAATTTGCGGGGGGAAATGAAACCTCAAGTGGTGATGCGGGTGCGATCGCAGGCTGCGGGTTTTTGGCGAGTGTTAGGCTTTGACAAATACACCGGTCAAGGTTGGGAAATTTCTCGCAACGATGACGCTTTTAAGGTGAATCGACCTCGCTGGTCTTATCAATTTTATCTGAATCCATTTCCCAATGCGCCCCGCTTTCAAGAGGTGATTCAAAGTTATACTATTGTTGCTCAGTTGCCGAATTTGATTCCGGCTTTAAACAAGCCGAAGGAACTTTATTTTCCGACGACAGAGGTGGCGATTGATGCGGAGGGGGGTTTGCGATCGCCTGTGGAATTGGCGGATGGTTTGACTTATACGGTGATTTCTAACGTACCTTTTCGCGATCGCTCTTTGTTGGGGAAAACTGGTACTAATTACCCGAAAAATATTCGCAAGTTTTATTTGGATGTGCCACCGGAAATTGCCCAGAAGGTGCGAGAAAAAACTGAAGAGATCTTGTTGGGGAGAACAAGAGTGGCTAAGTCGGACAGGGCGATCGATTCTCCCTACGAAAAAGCTTTGTATTTGGCTCAATATTTGAAGCAAAACCCGAATTACAAACTTGTAAAAGCTTTGCCTTACTTAGAAGAAGGTGAAGATTTAGTAGCAGGTTTTCTGTTTGGCTACAAAAACACCCAGGAGGGCAAAAAAGTTACAGGCGGATATCCCGACCATTTTTCGACGGTACTGACAATTATGCTGAGGTCGGTCGGGATTCCGGCGCGACTGGCGGGCGGTTTCGATACGGGGGAATTTAACCCGTTTACGGGTTTGTATATTGTGAAAAATACCGACGCTTTTTTGATGACGGAGGTATATTTTCCCAATAACGGCTGGTTTGCTTTTAATCCGATTCCCGGTTATCCGCTGATTCCGGCTTCGGTGGAAGACAACCAGACTTTTAGTGCGCTGGAATCGTTTTGGAAGTGGATCGCGGGTTGGCTACCGACTCCTCTCAGAAGCGGGCTGGATTCAGTCATAGGTTTTGTAATTGGCTGGATCAGTTTGATTGTGGGCTGGTTTCTGGGACAGTTTGCTAAGGGTTGGGTGGGGTTATTTACTGGCTTAATTGCTGCGATCGGCTTTGGCTTTATTGGCTGGTTAATTTGGCAAGTGTGGCGCAAGTGGCGCCACCGCCGCTGGCTGGCGAAGTTGCCGCCTGTGGAGGGGGTTTATCAGGAAATGTTGAAGGATTTGGCGAGTAGGGGATTTGCCAAGCAGAAAGCTCAAACGCCTTTGGAGTATGCTGAGGCAATGCGCGGTAATCATGCAACTGATGAAGCTGAGGTGATTGATGAAGTTTCGCAAGCTTACGTGCGATGGAAGTATGGCGGCGAAGCGGGAAATTTGAACCAGTTGCGGCAGTTGGTGGAAAATTTGAGGCGATCGCACTTGAAGAAACTCAAAAAGTTAAGATAAAAATCGGCGATCGAAAGAGACTGTTGGCGAATGTCTGAGGGGTCAAACCCCTCAGACATTCGCCGTCCTGAATAGGCAGAATGTAAGGATTCAGGTCACTGAACTCCTTGCTGGGCAAAGACTTTAGCTCTGGAGCTTGATGCTCAATAAATATCTATTATCAATAAATGACGAAAAACTGTCATTTTTCGTCATTTATTGACAATCAACCACGAAGGACAAAAACCATTATTTTGCCCTCAAACCCTTACCAGACAAGCGTTGGAGCCACAAGTTTTTAGACCTGAATCCTTACGGCAGAATGATAGTGTAATGAGACACCATATTACAGCACTTTCCGATGCTATGAGGTACAGTAGCAGCAATGATTGATACTCCCCAGGGCTGAAGCCACGGAGATTCTGGAATGAATCCGAAAACTCTCAAAGGCGTTATCAAAGCACCTCTATTCGCTCAAAACAACTACCAGTACAAAAGGTGTTGCAATTGCGCTTACTTTTAAATTGTGTTTGCTTGTCTTTATCCATCACTTTTGCCAGATAGGTACGCTTCACACTTCGTCTAAAAATATGCTTGTTTTGGGCCTCGATATTTCGGATTTTTTCCCAATACTCAACTCTTAGTAACGCAAAACGGGGCAGCTACTTTTCTCGCTTGACATCTTCTCTGCCAAGTGCGCTGTCACTATTTTTGAGCGGAGGTCTAAAGAATAGGATTTCATGAGCTTTAGCTATCAGGTGCTTTTCACTTAATTGAACCTCATAAAATCGCAAAGTCCTGTATATACTTTCCCCTAGTTTGAATTTCTACTTTTAGATGAGGCTAAAAAATATCTAAAGGCATAAATTTTTAGTATCAATTCTGCAAAGTACGGTTGCGTATAGATCGATTGCCCGCTATCTGTAGGGAAACTGCAGTGCCGTTTCCCTACCCGGAACTAGCCCGATCGCCCGTCTAATTCCCTACAAATAACTAAGCTAAAAACTGGAATTGAGAACCGTTAACTGCCAAGGCAAACGGACTCGATTGTTCAAATGCACCAGTAAGTTCAAAGCTGTTGGTATTTAAAACTACCCCCACAATCTGTCCGGTAATTATGTTTTCAATCACCATGTCGTTGATAATTCCGTCATTATCGTAAGCAATCAAATTGTCGTCTTCAAAGAAAAGGTCTAGTTCTGTTAAACCGTCCGTCAAACCGATACGATCGCCCTCGTCAAAGTTAAAATCGGTAATGACATCTGCTCCATTTATACCAAATGCTTCATCGTTGCTTCTGAGTACAAATATATCAGCACCGAGGCCTCCCGTGAGCACGTCAACTCCCCGATCGCCCGCTAAGAAATCGTTGCCGTCATTGCCGTCTAAATCGTCGTCTCCTTGCCCTCCCCGCAGGATATCGTTCCCGAACCCTCCAAAGATAATATCATTTCCGGTGTCGCCCCTAACTAGGTCGTTGCCATCATTTCCATCCAAGAGATCGTCATCTTTCCCGCCGTAAATTATGTCATTTCCGCCGCCACCACCGATAATATCATTGCCGTTATTTCCTAACAGACGTTCGTTGGAATCCGATGAACCTCCTATAGTATCATTGCCATCAAGTCCCCAAACTCCCCAGGGAAAAGACGACAAATTTCCATTCCCTACGTTAATCTCATCGGGTGTAGCGAATCCCAAAAGACGTGGCCCGCCGCCAGCGAATACAGGAAATCCCGTCACATCGCCGATGAGATTGTTAACCGTTAAAGCCATAACTATGTCCTTTCAAAAATCCTGTTAGCTGTATTATACATTTTAATTATTCCCTTGCCAAATAGCAAGGATGTTTGAATTTTGGTCGCAACTTTTATTTCCTCAATTAAGGACAAGCAACCTGCTGGTCTATATAGCAATCCTCGCATCATTTGTGAATTTCTTACTCTCTCCCCTTGATAAGGGAGGGTTGGGGTGGGGTAAAAAGTTGACGACTCATTTAGGATTGCTATAGTCAATTACAATTACCAATACTTCGGCTACGCGAGCGTATAAGTTACCAATTCTCAATTCCCAATTACCAAAGCACAGGGGATTTAAGCCCTCACCTTTAGGTGGATTGTTTTTAGGCTGGGGCTTAAATCCCCTGCCTAAAAACTTCGCACTCATCTGTCAACTGTCAACTGTCAACTGTTAACAGGGCTGTGCTTCATTCAACCCCAACCTGCTATATATCTCGCCTCTGAGTCAAATAGCATTAGTTGCTGACACTATCCGCTACTGTGTACCGCTTATAATGGGTGTTACCCCCTAGCAGGTAAACAGGTTAATATCACCTATAACGTCGAGACTGAGAGGTTGTTTGTGAATAAAAGTAAAAGTCCCTGGGCCCATCGTCCGAGAAAAACCCAGTTTCCGATACCCATACACAAACTTTACAAACAGGATCTAAGCTCTTTACAAAGCCATAATCGCCGATCGCTGATATTTTTTGGCAAAATCCACTGCTTTCAGGTGTTTTACTCATGTCTACTCCTAAATCGTCTTCCCATCAAAACAACAACTCCGTAAAATCACTGCCAGCGACAGATATCGTCCCAACAAAGCAAGACAGTAACAATCTGCCCAGCGAACCAAGTATAGAACAGCTACTGGAAGCTTTGGCGGGCCAAGTACCCAGTCAATCTTCTGAAATTGAACCCTTGAAAACGTGGAAACAAGATTTACAGCGATTGTTTCAATTTCTCGGCGATCGCCGCGTTTTAATCGCAGTAATGCAACCAGGAACTTTTGCCCTACGGTACGCTAACGCAGCATTTTGCCGCTTGGCCGGTTGGGAGGAAACGTCCTTGGCAAATCAATCTACCAACGGTTTGTTTGCAGAAACCGACATGACTCTGCTGGAACTGTTCGAGGATGGGGACGGCAAAACAGCAGAACAATTGTACCGCCGCCATCTTTTGCACTGGGTATTTAAGCAATATTATCAGATGGATATCGACGGTTTGCGGGTGCTAGACGAACCTGTCACGGCGAGTGTAAAAAACCCCAAACACCGAGAACCCAGATTTATAGAATTTTGGCTGGGTTCGGAACAGTTAAAAATTACTCGAATTGACTCAAAAATAGATGAATTTGCGGATGTTTCTTTAAGATTAATGCCGGTTTCGGAACGAGAAGCTTGGCTGATGCAGCCGAATCAACTGGAAAATTTAGCCGATCGATTGCAGTTGGATAATTACCGCGTAGAAGGCTTGCTGCTGCTAGAAGGTTTTGATGTCACCGTGCAGGAGCAAATTCGGCGGCTGACTCAGTTATTGATCGATCAAGATTCGATGCTGCAGCCAGACAAATTTGAGAGAATCGATCGGTGTTTGCGATCGCTCTTCAATGCTGACGGCACTTTGCTGCTGCGGCCCGACGGCGAACAGGTACAGCTATTAGTTGCAAAAGACGGCCAACATTTGCAGCCGATTCTTTATTCAATGCACTCCCTAGAAGCTTCTCACTTTTTGAAGGCCACAGCAGCAAATCAAGTTTGGAATGTGCCAGACTTGCGTAGGGAGTGCGAAACCGAGTGCGATCGAACTTTGCGGAGAATGGGAACTCGATCGATGCTGCTGGTGCCCCTGGTAGTCAAATCTGTCACCCGTGAGGGGTGCGGGGTGCGGATTTTGGGAGTTGTGGGGCTGTTGTGCGATCGGCCAAACCACTTCAACGGCATTGACACTCAACACGCCCAAGAACTCATTCCCGCCTTCATTGCAGCCCTGCGGCAAGCCATCCAGGAGCGGTTTACCCACATTCACAACATCCACCCCGCAGTCGAGTGGCGGTTCGCTCAAGAAGCAGAAAGGCGAAGTTGGGGACTACCTCCAGAAACAATCGTATTTGCTGACGTTCATCCGCTGTACGGAATTTCGGACATTCGCGGTTCTAGCGACGAAAGAAACCGAGCCATTCAAACTGATTTGCTCGAACAATTCCGCTTAGGTTTAGCGATAGCTGATGCCGTTTGCGAAACACAAACTACCCACCTCGGCGAGCAAATGCGGCTCGACTTGCTTGACTACATCGAGCATTTAAAAGAAAAAGTAACAGTCGATATGGAGGTGCGAGCCGCCGAGTATTTAAACGAGCATTTAGAAGTATATTTTGACTATTTTGTGCAGTGCGGGCCGCTTGTTGAGGCAGCCGTTGAAGCTTACCAAGCAGCCTGTGAAAATGAACATAACTGCGTTTACACCGATCGCAACCGCTACGACCAAATGCTGAACTTAATCAGCACCAAACTCCAAGAAACCTGGGCCCGCTGGCAAGAAAAAATGCAGCAAATTTTGCCCCACTACTGCGACATCGAATGCACCGACGGCATCGATCACATGATTTATGTAGGAAAATCGATCGACTCCAAATTTAGCCAGTTTCACCTGCACAGTTTGCGGTACGAACAACTGCGAGCAATTTGCGATTGCGGTCGCACAGTTTTTCGCCTGCAAGCCGAGTCTCAAATCGACATGGAACTCGCACATTTAGTCTTAGTGCAGAATACCACGATCGACATTTTCCACAACGAAAATACCGAAAAAATGTTTGATGTCAAAGGCACTCGCGACATTCGCTACGAACTTGTCAAAAAGCGGATCGAAAAAGCCGTTGACAAAGACGCACAAGAGCGGATTACCCAGTCGGGAATGTTGACTGTTGTTTATTCCACCGAGGAGGAGTGGGAAGAGTATCAGCAATACTTGCGCTACTTGTCTCGCGAAGGTTGGGTAGAGCCAAAAGTTCAGACGGGCATGGTAGAATCACAACAAGGAGTTAGCGGTTTAAAATTCGCCCGCGTGCGTATTTTGCCTGAACCGGAATCTATTTCTACTATCTGTGAAGTTACGGTAGTCAGCGATTGAGAACCCGTTCACTTGCCTGTTTGAGGCCCAGTGCGATCGCTCCCATCTCCTGCTGTTTGAGGCCCAGTGCGATCGCTCCTATCCCCCTGAAAAACGGTGCAGCGAAAGCATTCGGGACTCAAACACAAGACCGAGATTACATTTAAGATGTTTGTTGACACCAACGACCAAGCCCACATTTTCACTTAGTGTATCTTCCGTGTGATTGCGAATCGCAAAATACACGATCGGAATCACACGAAATTAAGATTAATTAGTGTTAATCTAATAATAATTAGCTCCTGTAATTTATAAGTTAAGTAATGTTAATTACATCAGAATACCAAATAACTTCTACTCTGCACGAAGGCGTCGAAACAATAATCTATCGCGGACAAACACCGACAGACGCGCCCCCAGCAATTCTCAAAGTCCTCAAAGCCGAATACCCCACCCTCGAAGCCATTACCAGGCTCAAACACGAATATCAAATCCGCCAAAATTTAGACAGCGAACAAATCGTCAAAGCCATCAGTCTCGAAACTTTTGATCACCGATTAGGAATGGTTTTAGAAGACTTTGGCGGCCAATCCCTCGCCCAACTCCTAGAAAAAGAAACATTGAGTCTGCGAGCAAATTTAAACATCGCCATCCAAATAGTCAAAGCATTACAATACCTGCATTATCAGCACATTATTCACAAAGACATTAAACCCAGCAACATCATAATTAACTCGCAAACAAAACAAGTCAAACTCACTGACTTCGGCATTGCCACAAAACTCAACAAAGAAAACCCGCAATTCAACAATCCCAACTCAGTCGAAGGCACATTAGCCTATATGTCACCCGAACAAACCGGGAGAATGAACCGCACCCTCGATTACCGCACAGACTTTTATTCCCTTGGTATCACATTATATGAAATGCTGACCGGAAAATTGCCTTTCCGCAGCAACGACCCCCTGGAAATAGTTTACAGCCACATAGCAGTTCAACCAATATCTCCCCATCAAATCAATTCAGAAATACCTGTCGCCATCTCTGAGATAGTGATGAAATTGCTGGCAAAAAATGCCGAAGATAGATATCAAAGTGCGGCCGGATTGTTGCCCGACTTAGAAATTTCTTTGCATCAGTTAGAAACCAGCGGACAAATTGCCGACTTCATCCCCGGAAGCTTAGATATTCTCAGCCAATTGTTGATCCCCCAAAAATTGTACGGTAGGGAAAATCAGGTTAATGAATTGCTAGCAGCATTTGAACGTGTAAGAGCGGGTTTAGCCAACAAATTGTCAGAAGAAAAACCAGCAACCTTAGAACAAAAGTCGGTTCCATCAGGAACCAGCGAATTAATGCTAGTATCAGGCTACTCAGGCATCGGCAAATCAGCCGTAGTCAACGAAGTTAGCAAACCCATTACCCGGTCAAAAGGTTACTTCATTAGCGGCAAATTTGACCAATTCAAACGCAACATTCCTTATGCCTCATTAATCCAAGCATTTAACTCCTTGCTGCGGCAATTGCTAACAGAAAGTGCAGTTTCATTAGAAATATGGCGCACTAAAATTTTAACAGCATTGGGAACAGACGGGCAAGTAATTGCCGACGTAATTCCAAAAGTTGAATTTATCATCGGCAAACAGCCAGAAGTGCCAGAACTTGCCCCTGTAGAATCCCAAAATCGATTCAATCGGGTATTCAAAGAATTTATTCGCGTTTTCGCCCAAAAAGAACACCCCCTAGTAATCTTTTTAGACGATTTGCAGTGGGCAGATTCAGCAACATTAAAGTTGATGCAAATACTGATAACTGACCCTGACCAGGAATATTTGTTGCTAATCGGTGCCTATCGAGACAATGAAGTTAGTCCGACGCACCCCTTAATTCAGACTGTAGAAGAAATTGAAAAAACTGGTACAATAGTTAATAATATCGTGCTGCAATCGCTGGATTTAGCAAATGTGACGGAATTAGTCACTGAAACACTTAACAGTAGCACAGAAAAAGTAAGCAGCCTAGCAGACTTGATCTGGAATAAAACGGGCGGGAATCCTTTTTTCTTGACGCAATTACTCCAAGCACTTTATCAAGACTATCTTTTAAGATTTGACTTTAATCCCATTCCAAATGAGGTAAGTCAAAGTGGCTGGTATTGGAGTATCGATGAAATCCAAGCCATTGGAATTACCGATAAAAGTGTGGTGGAACTGGTAGCTTCTCGCATTGAAAAGCTGCCCGCACCCACGCAAGAAGTGTTGAAGCTAGCAGCTTGCGTGGGAGATAAATTTGCTCTAGATGTGCTGTCACTTGTCAGAGAAGAGTCAGCTAATACTACAGCCACTGAACTTTATTCAGCTTTGCAAGCAGGGTTAATTCTGCCATTGAGCGATGCTTATCGTATTCCTTTAGTTTTCGATCGAGCCGAATCAATCAATCTCAAATTAGACACTTCGCGGGTTAGTTACAAATTTTTGCACGATCGCGTTCAGCAAGCCGCTTATTCGCTCATTCCCGAAGACCAAAAGCAATTAACCCATTTAGAAGTCGGTCAATTACTGTTACAGAATACTCCACCCGACAAGCTAGAAGAAAACATCTTTGATATCGTCAATCAGTTGAATGTCGGAATTGACACGATTAGCCGGCCAGCAGAAAAAACGCAGTTAGCAAAATTAAACTTAACTGCTGGACGCAAGGCAAAAGCCGCGAGTGCTTATGAAGCTGCAGCTAGGTATTTGCGGGTGGCTATGGAATTATTGCCAGCGGATTGTTGGCAAAGTCAGTATGAATTAACGTTAGCAATTTACGAGTCAACAGCAGAAGCTGAATACTTAAACATCAACTATGAAGCTTCAAAAAAACTGGTCGAGATTGTACTGCAAAAAGCTAAAATTTTACTGGATAAAATGAATGTTTATGAACTTCAAATCCAGTCTTACAATGCTCAAATTAGACTGATAGAAGCACTAAATACAGGACTGGAAGTGCTGAAACTGTTAGGCATTTCTTTTCCTCAAAACCCCAACGCGCTAAATATTGTGGCGGGACTAATGAAGACAAAACTGAGCTTGGGATTGAAACGAATTGAGGATTTAGCTAACTTGCCAGAAATGACAGATCCCAATCAACAAGCAGCCATGCGGATTTTATCAGGGATTATCAGCACTGCTGTTCAGGGAAAACCCCGCCTGGTACCACTGCTGGCATTTAGGATGGTCAAGCTGTGCATTAAATATGGCAATTCGCCTTATGCAAGTATTGCCTACCTTTATTATGGCGTAGTTATGTGCCGGCTAGGGGACATTAGTTTGGCATACCAATGCGGTCAACTGGCCATTAGGATGTTAGACCAATCTCCATCCCGTTCAATGAAAAGTAGAGTTTATACACTCTTGGGTTGTTTTATTCTACACTGGAAAACCGAGCTTTCCTCAGGATTAAGCGTTCTCAAGGAAGGTTTTCAAACTGGGATGGAAACTGGAGAATTAGAATATGCGAGTTATTGTATAGGTCAATATTGCTTCAAAAAAATGTCGATAGGAGAGCCTCTAGATTTGGTGGATCAGGAGACGGGTAAATATATGAAACTAATGCAGCAATCTCAACTAGAAATGGCTGTACAGTATCTAAGTATAGGCAGGCAGACAACCCTCAATTTGCGCGGTCAAGCTGTCGAACCCTGCCATTTAGTCGGTGATAAATTTAATGAAGTCAAAACGCTCCCCGTTTTAATAGAATCTAAAAACTTTTTTTTAGTGAGTTTGGTTTATCATGCCAAAACTCAGCTTAATTTTATATTCCGCAACTACGCGGAAGCATTAGAAAATTCAAGGTTATTTGAGAAATATGAAGAAGCCGTAGCCGGATTTTATGTAGTTTCCCTGAATAATTTTTACTTTTCTATAAGTCTTCTCGCTTTGTATCCTCAAGCTGAGAAAGGGGAGCAAAAGCAATATCTGAAAAAAGTGCTGCGAAACCAAAAGAAGATGAAAAAATGGGCAATTGATGCTCCGATGAATTATCAACACAAATACGACTTGGTAGCAGCCGAGAAAGCGCGAGTGTTGGGGAAAAATACCGAAGCAATGGAATTGTACGATCGCGCAATTGATGGAGCCGCCAAAAACGGTTACATTCAAGAGGAAGCATTAGCCTATGAATTAGCCGGAGAATTTTATCAAGCTTTGGGTAAAGAGATAGTTTCTCAAGCATATCTGACTAAAGCCTATTATGGATATATCCATTGGGGAGCCATAGCTAAAGTTAAACACTTAGAATTAACACATCCTTTCTTAGCAGCACAGACGCGCACAATTCAAACCCCAACCCTCGATGTCACCCGCACTGCCACGGGAAATACTACCAGTAGTAGTTTAGGCGATTTCTTAGACTTAGCTACTTTTATTAAGTCGGCGCAAGCCATTAACGGTGAAATTGTTCTAGAAAAATTGTTGACCAAATTAATCAAAATTATTTTAGAAAATGCGGCGGCTCAAAAAGTAGTGCTAATGCTGCTGAAAAACGATATCCTCTGCATAGAAGCTACTGGCAGTTTTGCCGATGATAAAGTGACAATTTTACCGTCTATTCCCGTAGAAAATCGTCAAGATGTTCCCCTGTCGGTGATTAATTACGTACACCGCAGTCAAAAGCATCTGGTTTTAGACAATGCGACTGTCGCCGAACCTTTTAAGGTGGACACCTACATTCAGAAATATCAACCAAAATCAATCCTCTGTTTGCCGATGATTTATCAATCTCAGCGGCGCGGAATAATTTATTTAGAAAATGCTTTGACAGTAGGAGCTTTTACAGCAGAGAGAGTAGAAGTATTCAAAGTATTAGTTTCTCAAGTTGCTATTGCTGTAGAAAATGCTGGTTTGTACGCGCGCGAGAAAGAAAAATCTCAACAGTTAGAAAAATCTTTCAATGAACTGCAACAGGCACAACTGCAACTTATTCAAAGCGAAAAAATGTCTGCTCTCGGCAACTTGATTGCAGGGGTTGCTCACGAAATTAACAATCCGCTGGGTTTTATTGCGGGGAATATTGATGCTGCTGCTGAGGCTAGCTTAGATTTGATTGATTATTTGCAACTTTACCAAGAAAAATTTCCTAATCCGGGTGATGAATTAGAGGATAAAGCATCGGAGATTGATTTAGAATATTTGATGGAAGATTTGCCGAAAATGCTTTTATCTATGAAATCAGGTACAGAGCGCATCCGCAATATTAGCACGTCTTTGCGGACTTTTTCCCGCGCTGACAGTGCGAATAAAGTGTCAGCAAATATTCATGAGGGCATCGACAGCACTTTGATGATTTTACAGTATCGCCTGAAAGCTAATGATACTCGCCCCGCGATTAAGATTATCAAAGAATACGGAGATATCCCGCCAGTTAAATGTTATTTTGGGCAACTAAATCAGGTATTTATGAATTTGCTGGCAAATGCGATCGAGTGTTTTGACGAATCGAATCAGGGTCGTACTTATGCTGAAATTGTAGCTTTACCGAATACGATCGCCCTTATCACTCAAGTCTCCGAGGATAGCAACAGCGTGGTGATTACCATCAAAGATAACGGTCAAGGGATGTCATCGGAGGTCAAGTCGAAAATATTTGACCATTTATTTACTACCAAAGGAGTAGGAAAAGGTACGGGTTTGGGGTTGTCTATCAGCAAGCAAATTGTCGAAGAAACCCACGGCGGTAAACTCAGTTGCGAATCGGTGCTGGGAGAAGGTTCGGAATTTGCGATCGCCCTGCCGCTTTGATAAAATTTATTCACCCCCCTTACGGAATCAGTCATTGCCAATTGTTTAATCTCAAATCTCAAATCTCAAATGTTATGACTTGTGCTTAACACATACTTGGAATTTTGTCAATTCCTAAATATCTATCAAATAGTCCACAGTTCACGGTTTAAAGCAGGCAGTATGCAGTTACATTGTTAGCTAAATCATGTAATAACTGTATTTGATAGGAGTATTTCGAGTGAACGCTGCCGAACAAGCCAAAAATATAGAAGTTGCCAGCAAAATTGCTGCGGTTGTTAATTTATTCAAGTCCGAATTCCCGGATGCAAAAGTCGATTTGAAACCTTGGATGAATGACGAGGATACCAGAGAACTTGTCGATCCAGATTCGATCGACATTGGCTTCCATTTTCCCGGTAGAAGTCGCTTGCTGCAAAGCCGCAGCATTTTGATTCAAATCCGATTTTACCAAGATCCGGTGGAAGGATATCGGCGGGCGATCGGAGTTGAGGCGGCAGGTTACGATCATAGCGGTCAGCAGTGGCACTTTTCTACTGTGGAAAATTGGAATTTTCTGGGCCTAACCGAACCTGCGGTGGAGTCGGCGCAAAAACTCAAAGACTTTTGCCAGCAGATATTTGATTTGTTTAATCAGTCATTCGGCGATTGAAATCGCTTCTACACGGGAGCATCTCAGTTTTGCAGCTAAGCTAGAAATTGGAGTTAGGAGACAGGATACAGGAGCCAGGAGGAAAGAGTCAGAAGGAAGAAAGAAGGAGCCAGAAGAAGTGTTTTTACAAATATGAGAGGCTCCCCTTCTACACGAACGAAGTCCGCCGACGCGGACTAAGAAATAAGCTGGATTTGGTATTAGTCCCGATTGTCGCAATTGTCGATCGACCTACAGCCAACTGCATAAACAGATTTGTAAGTAGTCGATCGCTTGCCAAACAAAGTATAGCGGTTGTCGCGGACTTGTTCGTAAACGCGATCGCCCATCCACTTCATCCCCGGCATTGCCCGGTAAGCAGCCACAAACACCTCGCCAGCAGGCAATATCCGCCCGATTTCCTCCGCCGCATCGCTGCCTTGCCAGCGCCGTTCCGGGGTGTTGCCATCTATCAAAATCATCCCCATTTCGCAGTCTTCAGACGTAATCCCAAAGCGATTTAATTCCTCTAAATCTTGCATGGAAATATACTCAAAATTCTGGCCTTTATCTAAATTTTCTAGTAACTGCACCAAGGTAACGCAGAGATTGCAATTGCCGTCGTAAATTACGTTATATTTCATGGTTATGGGAATTGGGAATTGGGCATTGGGAATTAGGCATTGGGCATTGGGCATTGGGCATTGGGCATTGGGTAATTGGTAGTAAATAACTACTGACTACTGACTACTGACTAATGACTACTGACTACTGACTATTCCCCACAGGAATCTCGATCGCAAATTCCGTGCCTTGACCCGGTGCGGAATCGCAATGAAGCTGCCCGCCGTGCTTTTCCACCACAATTTGATAGCTAATCGACAGCCCTAAACCCGTCCCTTTCCCCGGTTCTTTCGTAGTGAAAAACGGATCGAATAGCCTTTGATGAACCTCCGTCGGAATCCCCGGCCCGTTGTCAGCAATCCGAATCACAATATGAGAAGGATGCCGAATAGAATCATCAGAAACAGCAGAATTTGCCTGCATCAAAACATCCTGTTCGTACTTTACTTCCGTAGAAATCCGCAGCGTCGGCGAAGGACAACAAGGAATAGGTGCAAGTTCCCCCTCGGCCCACTGTCCCGTCTCCATTGCTTCTTCCAAAGCATCTATTGCATTACCGATAATATTCATAAACACCTGATTCAACTGTCCGGCATAACACTGTAGGCGAGGCAAATCACCGAACTCTTTGAGCAGCGTAATTTTCGGATGTCCTGCCGTTTCTTTTAACCTGTGCTGCAAAATCAACAAAGTGCTGTCAATCCCTTCGTGAATGTCAACCTGTTTTTGTTCGGCTTCGTCCAATCGCGAAAAATTCTTCAGCGACAGCACAATTTGGCGAATTCGCTCGGCTCCCATTTTCATCGAATTTAACAGGTTCGGCAAATCTTTGAGCAGAAAATTTAAATCTACATCATCTATCTCTTGTTGAATTGCCGGTGTGGGGTGCGGGTATTCCTGCTGGTAAAGTTGCAGCATTTTTAGCAAGTCTTTAAAGTAATCGTCAGCGTGCATGACGTTGCCGTAAATAAAGCTAACTGGATTGTTTATTTCGTGAGCAACGCCAGCAACTAATTGCCCCAAACTTACCATTTTTTCATTTTGAACCATCATGCTTTGAGTTTTATGCACGTCCCGTAGGGCTTTTGCCAATTCTTGATTTTTAGCCCTCAATTGACTTTCCGAAAGTCGCACCGCTTCTTCTGCGTGTTTGCGGTTGGTAATATCTTTGCGAATTGCTACATATTGATGGGGTTCGCCGTTCGTATTTAAGAAAGGTACAATCGTAGTATCCAACCAAAATAATGTGCCGTCTTTAGCTTGATTTTTCATTTCTCCTCGCCAAACCTTTCCCTGGCGGATGGTCAACCAAAGCTGCTTGAAAAAATCTGCTGAATGATAGCCAGAATTGACAAGTCTGTGGGTTTTGCCGATCAGTTCTTCTCGGGAATATTTAAATTGTTCGCAAAATTGATCATTGACATAGGTAATGGCTCCGAATTCGTCTGTATTCGAGACAATTGCCGATTGATCCAAAGCAAATTTTTCAAATTCCAACTCTTTGAGAGTTTGGCGCAATTCTGCTTCTGCTTGTTTGCGATCGCTAATATCGGTAATCATCCGCAAAACCCCGGAAAATTCGCCCTCAGCGTCGAACATCGGCGTCGCCGACACGATCGCCCACAAGTGAGATCCGTCTTTGCGAGTAAACTTAAAATCGTGGCGTTCGCGAATGCCTAGCCGCCTGCGCTGCACGTAACTTTCTGCTATTTTCCTAGACTCGCAGTCTATAAACTCAAATAGCGATCGCCCCTGCATTTCCTCTACAGTATACCCCAGCATTTCGCCCATCCGAGAGTTAGCAAAAGTCGTGATGCTTTGGCTGTTAAACATCCAAACACCCTCCGAAGCCGTCTCGACAATGCAGCGGTAATAACTCTCGCTTTCCCTGACTGTTGCCTCTGCTTGCTTGCGATCGGTAATATCAGTTTGCACCGCAATAAAACCTTCGAGTTCCCCGGTTTCTTGATAAATTGGGGCGATCGAAAGCGCCACCCAATAACCCTTTCCATCCTTGTTGTAATTGTAAATTTCCTGATTAAACGGCACGCCCGTAGCCAAAGCCGCTCGCAGTTGAGCAATAGTTAGCGGGTCTGTTTGAGGGCCTTGCAGTACATCACCCGGTTTTTTTCCCTGCATTTCTGCCAGCACGTAACCACTAATCCGAGTAAATCCTTCATTCACCCATTCAATGCAGCCTTGAGCATCAGTAATAATCACACCATTTTGGGTTTTTTGAGCCACAATTGCCAACCGCGACAATTCGGTTTCATTTTTTTTTCTTTCGGTAATATCTTCAGCAATACCCAGAATGTACTTAGGCGCGCCCGAATCGTCAAACAAAGGAACTTTTTTCGTGTGCAAAATCCGCTTTCCTCGGTGGGGAAGTTGGATAGTTTCTTCTGGCAAATCGACACATTTTCTCGTTACCAGCACTTCTAAATCTTGTGCTTGCAAGTAATTTGCCTCCTCTGACTTCAACAAGTCAGCAGCATTGTTTAAGATAACTTCATCCCTCGAATAGCCAAACAATTCTTCGCTAGCAGTATTCCAATAAATAAATCTTTGCTCTACAGCATCTTTAATAAAGACACTGATCGGCAGATTTTGCAGTACCGCATTCAGAAAATCTTGAGTGTTTCGCAGGTTTTCCTCAGCTCGCTTTCGCTCAGTAATATCCAAAATCACTCCGTCGAGATAAACAACCCGACACAGAGAATTTGCGATCGGCGAAACCGGCGAAACCACAGCCGACAAAAAGCCCTCAATTTCCCCTTGTCCCTCTTGTTTTCCTCTAGCCTCTTCCTCACAGCAAACAGCTTTGCCTTTTTCGTAAACCCAGCTAATTTCGCCGTCTGCCCGGACAATCCGGTATTCAAGGATGTACGAAGTTCTGGTTGCTACACTTTTTTTGACAGTACCATCCACATTTTTGCGGTCTTGAGGATGGATAATGCTGGAAAAAGAACGGACGCGATCGTTGATAAAATCAGAAGAGGGATAGCCTGATATTTCTTGAACAGCCTCGCTCAAAAACGCCATTGTCCGTGTTAATTCCCCGTCGTCCGTATACTCGCAGGTACAGCGGTAGACAGCACCGGGAATATTAGCTACTAAATTTTTATATCGTTCTTCGCTTTTTAACAAAGATGAGCCGTCTTCGTTATTGTGATCGCCGTTCTTAAATTTAGAAGAATTGGAAGAAATTTGCATGGTTTTTTTTCACTTGTGAGTGCGAGGGCAAGTGTTAGAGTAGATGACCCTATAAAAAGTGAATTTAATGTGCGAAATAATTCGTTATAAACTAATATAGTACAAAATTAGTTCTGCGAACATTCAGAAAATTTGAGGGCGGGTAATAGGTAAAGCTAATCAAGGCTAGAGATTTAGAAAATAGTTCGGAAACGCATTGTCTAACGGATTTAATGGATTTAACTCACGCCCAGAGCACCATTCTCGCTTAACAGGCTTTCCGGCCTGTTCCACAACAAGTGCATTTTCTTGTGGGGAGTAGGGGTTGGGCAGGAGATCCCGCCCATAAAAAGCTTCCACACGAATGGTGCTCTGGGTGTGAGTTTAACGGATTTAACAGATGGATGTTGAGGTTCGAGGGAAAGAGGGAAGATTTTTCCACTCCCTTACTCTCCGACTCCCCCACTCTCCCTCTTCCCCACTCCCTCACTCTCGTTAGAATAAGATAAGTTTCCTTGCTACCGTGAGCCCCTCACACAAAACACCATGACTCAACAACAACCCCGGATTTGCATTCTCGGCGGAGGCTTCGGCGGACTCTACACAGCCCTGCGCTTGAGTCAGTTACCCTTCTCCAAAGCCGAAAAACCCGAAATAGTCCTAGTCGATCGGCGCGATCGCTTCCTGTTCGTTCCCCTGCTGTACGAACTCCTCACCGGTGAACTCCAAACCTGGGAAATCGCCCCGCCGTTTGCCGAACTTTTGGAAAACACAGGCGTGCGTTTTTGTCAAGGCACTGTCTCGGGCATCGACTTATACCAGAAGCGAGTGCAGTTACGCGACGGCCCAGAAATTCCGTGCGATCGCCTCGTTTTAGCTTTAGGCGGCGAAACCCCTCTCGATATGGTAAAAGGAGCCGTTGAATACGCTTATTCGTTCCGCACCCTCAAGGACGCCTACGGCTTGGAAGAAAGACTGCGGTTTCTCGAAGCCAGCAATACCGACAAAATTCGGGTGGCGATCGTCGGCGCTGGTTATTCAGGAGTAGAATTAGCTTGTAAATTAGCCGATCGACTCGGAGACAAAGGTCGCATCCGGTTAGTTGAGCAAAGCGACATGATTCTGCGGACATCACCGGAGTTTAACCGCGAAGCCGCCAGCCAAGCTTTAGAAAAACGGAAAGTGTGGATCGACTTAGAAACAGAAGTAGAGGCGATCGAAGCGGATACAATATCCTTACTTTACAAAGGACAATTAGATGTTCTCCCGGTAGACATAGTATTGTGGACAGTAGGAACTCAAGTTAGTCAAGCAGTGCGATCGCTCCCCCTCAAACAAAACCACCGCGGTCAATTAATAGTTAATTCCCAGATGCAAATTATCGACCATCCAGACATATTTGCCTTGGGAGACTTGGCCGAATGTCACGACGCAACAGGACAAAAAGTCCCCGGAACAGCCCAAACAGCCTTCCAGCAAGCCGACTATACCGCCTGGAACATTTGGGCATCCCTCACCGATCGCCCATTACTTCCTTTCCGGTACCAGCCGCTAGGAGAAATGATGACACTAGGCATTGACAATGCTACTCTTTCTGGTTTAGGAATTAAACTCGACGGACAACTAGCACATATTGCTCGCCGCCTAGCCTATCTCTATCGGATGCCAACATTTGACCACCAAATAAAAGTTGGATTCAATTGGATTAGCAAGCCGATTCAGGAGTTGCTTAAAAAGTAATCAATGCTTCTTCAAATAGATCCGTAACAGGCAAGATGCCTGTTCCACAAAGATTTATTTTTCTTGTGGAATAGGTAACAACAGGCAAGATGCCTGTTCCACAAAGATTTATTTTTCTTGTGGAATGGGTAACAACAGGCAAGATGCCTGTTCCACAAAGATTTAGTTTTCTTGTGGAATGGGCAAGAGGCCCATTCCAATAGAGAATCTTAATCACAATAAAAAATGCAAAATATAACAGTTCAAGATCCAAAAAACGAACTTCCACCGCTAATCGAGCGGGAGATTCTCTTCGGAAACCCCGAAAAAACTAGCCCAAAACTTTCACCAGATGGCAAGTATCTCGCCTACATTGCACCAGACGAAAACAACGTCCTGCAAGTGCGAGTGCGTACAGTCGGTCAAGAAGACGATCGCCAATTAACAGCCGATAAAAAACGCGGCATCCGCATCTTTTTTTGGACTTACAGCGGTGAAGAATTAATTTATCGACAAGATACTGACGGTGACGAAAACTGGCATTTATTCTCAGTCAATATCGAGTCAAAGCTGGTTCGCGACTTGACTCCATTTCAAGGCGTTCAAGCCCAGCCGATCGCCCTTGACCACAACTTCCCTAATCAAATATTAGTGGGAATGAACATCCGCGATCGGCGAAAACACGATGTTTACCGCATCAACCTGAAAAACGGCGCCGTTGAATTTGACACCGACAACCCAGGTAACATCGTCGGTTGGACTGCTGACGCTCAATTTCAAGTACGGGCGGCCACAGCTACAACTCCTGACGGCGGCTCAGAATTGCTAGGTCGGCAAACTGCGGACAAGTCTTGGGAAAGCTTGCGAAGCTGGGGCGCAGACGACGAAGGTGGTGCCTTCATGTTCTCCGAAAACGGCAAAATTCTTTACATCATCGGCAATCACGATGCTAACGCCGAACGTTTGATCGCATTCGACTTGGAAACCAAACAGGAAACGGAGATTATCTCTGACCCAGAATACGATCTTGGCGGTATTGTCGTACACCCCACCAACCGAGAGATTCAGGCGGTTTCCTTCTACAAAGACAAACAAGAGTGGCAGATTTTAGACCAAAGCATAGCAGAAGATTTTGAGGCGATCGGCAAATTCCGTCCCGGCGAATTCGACCTCACCAGCCGCAACCTCGCCGACACCACTTGGCTAGTCGCTTACATGACAGACGACGGCCCAGTTTATTACTATGTGTTCGATCGCGCCTCCAGAACCTTCACCTTCCTATTCAGCAAGCAACCAAAACTCGAAAACCTGCCGCTATCGTCAATGGAACCGATTGCTTACAGCGCAAGAGATGGTTTAACAATTCACGGCTACCTGACAAAACCTGTCGGAGTCGCCACACCCGTACCGACAGTCTTGCTAGTTCACGGCGGCCCCTGGGGACGCGATACCTGGGGTTACAACTCAGAATCCCAATGGCTGGCAAACCGAGGTTACGCCGTCCTGCAAATCAATTTTCGCGGTTCCGGCGGCTACGGCAAAGCCTTTCTTAATGCCGGCAATCGCGAATGGGCAGCTAAAATGCACGACGACTTGCTAGATGGCGTAAATTGGCTGGTAGAAACAGGAATTGCCCAACAGGATAAAATTGCGATTATGGGCGGTTCCTACGGCGGTTATGCCACCTTAGTGGGATTGACTTTTAGTCCCAATGTTTTTGCTTGCGCCGTCGATATTGTCGGGCCAAGCAATTTGATTACGCTGCTGCAAACTATTCCCCCTTACTGGGAACCGAGAAAAGCAAGTCTGTATCACCGCGTCGGCAATTTGGAAACAGAACCAGAGTTTCTGAAATCGCGATCGCCTTTATCTTTTGTCGATCGCATCCAGAAACCTTTACTCATCGCCCAAGGTGCCAACGACCCGCGAGTCAAAGTAGCAGAAAGCGAGCAAATTGTCAATGCCATGAAGCAAGCCGGCAAACCTGTAGAATACGTGCTTTATACAGACGAAGGACACGGATTTGCGCGCCCGGAAAATCGCCTGCACTTTTACGCGATCGCAGAAGAATTCCTCGCCAAATATTTAGGAGGTCGATTTGAACCTGCGGGCAATATTGCCAATCATTCCGGTGTCGTGAATCCGCAAACAACAGTTGACAGTTGACAGTTGACAGTTGACAGTTGACAGTTGACAGTTGACAGTTGACAGTTGACAGTTGACAGTT
>NZ_JAUBRH010000031.1:0-75293 GCF_036701775.1 Microcoleus sp. N9_A2
GTTTTTGAGCAACAGCTTGCCTGAGATTCAAAGGTGGCTACTTCTAGCTGTGCTCATTTTTTAGTCTAAACTACAGTCTTTTAGGAACTTGTATAAAATACCCAACAATCACTAGGAACTCTTCTGAATATCAAAGTTTGGGGGCACTAGGAACTCTTCTGAATATCAAAGTTTGGGGGAAATTTTCTTGAGTATCTATAGACCATTGGTGTCAACAATCGCCTAAAACCCTTGTCTACCTCGTTTTTTGCCTAGTGTCGCTGCCCTCTTGTACCCCGGAATAGTTGGGGCAGGCAAGAGATCACTCCAGTCCCCTCCGATTATTCCGGGGGCGCCGGCGCGATCTATGCCTAATGGTCAAACAGCAGGCGGACACTACCTTTAGCCTTAAGTTGATAGCAATACCTATAGACATATCCCCATCAAAAATGATATCAATGATGGGTGAGACCCTCTAAGGAGATCGACCGAGAGAGCAAATCAGGGGAAAACAGCATTTTTGGTCTCAAACAGAATTTTTCAAACTTGACAGCTATGGAGGAAATCCCAAACCGTGCACACTAAGCCAGTTCAGCAAAAAAGTCAGGGACTGGGAAGGTACGTTGACGGGACTTTCCCGATCGCCCAACAACCCGCAGAGGCAGCCGTGTCCGAGAGTAAAGACAGATTTCGGAGGTTTGTGGAGCGCTCAGCCGAGGCCGTGGCAATGGTAGATGGTGAAATGCGCTATCTGTCGGTTTCTCGTCGCTGGGAAACAGATTGCGGGTTGGGCGACGGCGAGGCCATCGGCCGATCTCATTGGGAACAGTTCCCGAATCTCCCGGAATATTGGGAGCAAAATGCCCAGGCTTGTTTGACGGGAGTTTTGGAATACAGCGAGTTTGTGGCAGGGCGATCGATCGCATCTGTATCAGGAAAAACCGCAAGCTGCTCTGTCAGCGAGTCGGTAAGATGGGTATTTCAGCCTTGGAAAAATAGCGAAGGTGCGATCGGCGGTTTGATTTTGTTTGCCTCTAAGATAACTGAGGATCTCGCTCAAACCAATTGCTCTAGTAAATTTCAGTCCGAGGTCAAAAGCAAGCAGTTAGAAACTATACCACAACTAACTCAAATTGCCCTCGAAAATGCTGCTGATACAATCTTTTTTACTACGTCCGACGGTCAAATTTGCTACGCCAACAAAGCCGCTTGCCATCTTTTCGGCTACTCGGAATCGGAAATGCTAAACATGAGGGTTAGCGACATCGATTCGCAGTTGCCAGCATCGGATTGGCGAGAACACTGGGCTCAACTCAAGCAGCAAACCAACCTCACTTTTGAAACCAGTTACAAAACCAAAGACGGCGCCAGTTTTTCCGTCGAAGTTAAAGTCAATTATTTAGAATACGGCGGCTGCGAATACCGCTGCGCGATCGCCCGCGACATTTCCGCTCGCCTCGCAGCAGAATCAGCCCTCGTAGAGGCAAAAGAGCAACTTCAAGCCGTTTTGGACGCCGTGCCCGGATTAGTTTCTTGGGTAAGTTCAGATTTGCGCTATTTGGGAGTAAACCGACATTTAGCTAGCGCTTACAAGATGCCGGCAGAACTATTTATCGGTCAAAAAGTAGGTTTTTTAGATACAAGTCCCAAATTTAACGATTTAGTATACGATTTCTTTGCCAACCATAAAAAGAAAACATCTCAAGAAGTAACAGCGAGCATCAGAGGAGAAAATAAAACTTATCTAATAGTGGCTCAAAAATACCATAACAATACGGCGGCGGTATTTGTGGGATTGGATATTACAGAAAGCAAACAGTCTCTTTTAGCTTTGCAAGAATCCGAAGAACGCCTGCGACAACAAGCGGCTAAAATAGAGCAGACGCTGTTAATTTTGCAGCAAACTCAAACTCAACTGATTCAAACAGAAAAGATGTCATCTCTGGGGCAGTTAGTTGCAGGAATAGCGCACGAAATCAACAATCCAGTTAGTTTTATTTCGGGCAATGTCAGCCACGCCACTGGCTACATTCAAGAACTGCTGCGATCGATCGACCTTTACCACAAATATTATCCCCATCCCGTGCCGGAAATTCAAGATTTGATGGAAGAATTAGACTTAGACTTTATCAAAAAAGATTTGCCAAAACTGCTAAATTCAATGAAAGTCGGTTCCGAAAGGATTCGCGATGTCGTGCGCTCACTCCGCTTGTTCTCGCGTACCGACGAAGCCCAAATGAAGCCTGCTGATATCCACGAAGGTTTGGACAGCACTTTGCTGATTTTGCAAAATCGCCTGCAAGCTAAAGGGGGACGGCCGGGGATTTCTCTAGTTAAAGAGTACGGGGATTTGCCGCGAATTCACTGCTATGCGGGACACTTAAACCAAGTGTTTATGCACTTGCTGACAAATGCGATCGACGCTTTGGAAGAAGGGGGGAGAAATCCCGAAAAGTATGGTAAAATTCAAAATCAGTCTTACTTGTCTTCAGCCAGGTCGAACTCTGAAGTATGCAATCCCGAAATTAGGATTCGGACTTCTGTGGTAGGGGAAAACGAAGTTGCGATCGCCATTAGTGACAACGGCCCTGGCATGACTGAAGAAGTCCTCGACTGTATCTTTGATCCTTTGTTTACCACTAAATGTTCAGACACGAGCACTGGTTTGGGTCTAGCAATATCCCAGCATTTAGTAGTAGAAAAGCACGGCGGTAAGTTGCACTGTGTTTCGCGTTTGGGAGAGGGAACGGAGTTGATCATTAAAATTGCGATCGGCAACGATTAATTAGCTATTTACAAATAGGAAATAAGATGGTAATTGAGTGGCTAAAATTTAAAGTACCTCAAGAAAAGTGGGAGGAGTTTATTCAGCGAGATCAGGAAGTTTGGACGGCGGGACTAAAAAGTTGGGACGGTTTTTTAGGCAAAGAAATTTGGGTAGATCCGGTGGAAAATGAGGTGGTGATGTTGATTCGCTGGGAAACTAGGGAGAAGTGGAAGTCGGTGCCACAAAGCACAATCGAGGAGTTGGATGCCAAAATGGGTGATTTGCAAATTGCGATCGCCGAAAGTCGCGAATATCAAGTTCGCAAGTTTTTGGATTAGTTAGTCAGCAGTCTGTTGAGCGTGTTAATTTTTGAAAGATTAATCATGAGTTTTACCTTGATTGTACCGCAGCCATCGATTGGGTATTTAGTCTGAAGGGCGATCGATCTCGGTACAATCATCGCAGTATTTGGTAGTTGGTGTCAGGGGCGATCGGGCTACCCCTTGCTTTCCACCTATGCAAGCACAGATAACCTGGAAACTTTCGGATCTGATTTGTTGTGTTGTGTGCGCTACCTAGACAGTGACAGACTTGGCAATTTTTGCCAGCAATCGCAACGCTTCATTGACAGAAGCTGAGTCTCGAAATATTTCTGCTACGTCTGGATCGAGAATCACAACATTACTTGATTTCATATAGGCTTCATAGTATTTGCCACGGACACCACCTGAAAAATCGTATTCAGGTCTCATCTCGTCATTAATTGTTACTTCAGGTTCCTGACTCATAGCTTTTTCTCTCTTGTCGGGTGGCTAAACGGGCACTGATTAAACGCACTTCACCTTCTCGTTCTGTATGGGACACAACAAAAAGGCGCTGTAAATTTGACTGACCGATCGTTAAAAGACGGAACTCACCTACAGAGTGGTTAGAGTCAGAAATTGTAATAGCCAGTGGATCTCCGAAGACAGTGACAGCTTCTTCAAAAGACACACCATGCTTTTTGGCATTACTACTGGCTTTGTTTGAGTCCCACTGAAACTTCATATCAAATCCGGTAGCATCGGAATGATTCAGATATATATTCTCTCCCTCTGTGTACTCTGTGTACTCTGTGGTTAAATCATTCCGATGCAACCGGAAACGAGATCATATATCTATTCTACTCTCAAGCAGAAGAGGGAGGTTGGCAATTGCCTAGCTTAGTGCTCTATTTTACTATTTAAGGCAAAATGGCGAAAATCAAAAATGTCAAGGTGACTGACTTCTAGGAACTCATAGACTCTGAGGAATATTGAACTGCTGCTGTAGTGCTTTCATGGCTTTCTCGACTGGAATTCCTTCACCTCGATCGAAGCTTTCGAGTCCTTTGCGGATGCCGATGATGGCTTCGAGGTAGTCGATTGGTTCTAGCAGTTGTTCGTAGCTATTAAGTTGGGGGTTTGGAGTGGATTTTAGCGATCGTACCAAACTGAGAAGATCCGCAAGTAGTTCGTCAGGGGTGCTATCGATTTCTTGGATGAGGAGTTCTTTGATGGTCATCGCGGCATCTCACGAGGATTGATACTTTGATTGTAACGGCGATCGCTAGGAGTTTTGATGGGCGATCGCTACCCGTACAATCATTGCAGTGTTTGGTATTTGGTGTGAAGGGCGATCGCAAGTATAAACTTTTTGCCTTGTTTATCACCACACCCGCTGAATTGGATAAGCATCAAAAGCCTCATCACGACTAATCAAAACAAGCGAATGATTCATCGTCTGTGCTACCAAAATGCGATCGAAAGGATCTCGGTGATGCAGAGGAAGACTTGTATAAATCTCAGTGTCTTCAAATGTAATTGGTAGAATTTGAACGTTAATGTATTCTAATTCTTTCGGCAGGTCTTCAAACGATCGATTCAGTTGAAGCTTACCGACATTAATTTTAATGGAGATTTCCCACAGGCTGGCAATACTAAAATACAAATTTGTTTTAGTATCGATCGCTTCTTTTGCTTTACTACCTAGATTGGAATCGCCAAGCAAGTACCACAGAAAGGCATGAGTATCTAAAAGGCATTCCATGTTACATATATTCCTTTAAATCTTCCAGCGGTTCATCGAAATCATCAGACATGACGATTTGACCTGCCCAACTACCATAACCATGAGGTTGTTCAAGTTGTTCTGGAGATGATTCAGTTTTGGCGTGTTTCTCAAGTAAATATTTTGCATAATGCAATATCTCTTGTTTGAGAGATTCTGGCATCTTGACGACTGTTTGAAAAATCTGTAGATCGATAGTCATGATTTCTGTGCAATTTTTACTAGATCATGTTCACTCATTATACTGTAATTGCAGTCAGAAGGTATTTGGTGCGAAGGGCGATCGCTCTGGGTACAATCATCGTAATGTTTGGTATTTGGTGTGAAGGGC
This sequence comes from Microcoleus sp. N9_A2, assembly GCF_036701775.1. Classification (NCBI taxonomy): domain Bacteria; kingdom Bacillati; phylum Cyanobacteriota; class Cyanophyceae; order Oscillatoriales; family Microcoleaceae; genus Microcoleus; species Microcoleus sp. N9_A2. Next base: position 5,166 of record NZ_JAUBRH010000031.1, read on the forward strand.
GATCGGTCTTTCATTTTAGGCGATCGGTAATCAGAAACAACAAAGGGCGATCGCTCTTTATGCGTGATCGGCGATCGCTCTCCGTACAATCATCGCACTTTGAAATGGTGGAAATGGATAAAACTGTAAGTGGAAAAAGAGGTTGGGTAACACGAGCATTAACCCAACATACAAGATGGGAGATCGCACTTCTAGACATTAAAGACTCCTAAGAAATCAGACCGTTTTTTAGAAACTCATACTGCAAATGTACTTAGCCATCTAAAGTAAACCATAGATTGGACTCACTTGATGATATCAGGAAATTCCAAATCAGAATGCTCAGATATCGGTTGTATAGGCAGGAATTACTTCATAATGCTCAAATATTCCATAAGCTTCATCTAGCAAAACTGCCATTCCTCTTTCACCTATGTCAATTCCAAACAAAAGATCATCAATTTGAGATGAATCCAATTCGTAAACAGCTTCATAAAGCTCATCGACATGTCGCTCATCTACATCTACATGAATGTCAAAAAACTCTGTCTTTAGCTCAGGATAATAAATAGTGATAGCCGATTTTGCCGCAGCATAGGTAATTGATGTCATAGACTCATTGACAAGCATATACCCGATAGCTGGGGCTTCATTCCTTAAAGCCGAAATGTTATACCCAAGGCTTACTGCCAACTTGATACCAACCCGCTCACTGTAGGTGTAAAACTCGTCTCTCGAAACACCAATTTTGTCCAACAGTTGCAGGTAATGCATAAAGTGGGCGTGTTCCGGAACTCCATGTCCTTCTTCATCAGCCAGATTCCGCCGTAAAATTATTTTGATTCGTTCATTGCTAGACCAAGAAATCAAGTTTTGCAAAATATCTGGGAAAGACCTGCTTTCACGTCCAGCACACATGATCCATCGCTTTGCCTGATCTTCTGAAAGGTTCCCAACACTAGAATTTCTAATAAATGGATGTCTACGAATTCTGTCCAAGCTATCAGTGACATATTTTGCGATTGTGGAATCAAGAGTAATCGCAGAGAGCTTCGTCATGGTAGTTACTTCCTTGCCAAATTTTATAATCAACAGTAAACCTAGCGCCACAAACTCAATTTGCCAGTCAACTCAGTGACAGAGTTGCTGTTACCGTAAAATATCACGCCCAAATAATTTATTTCCTCTTCTTTCACCACAGCCAGAGACTGAGCTAGCTGATCGTCGTGTCCTGTAGTAAGCATTTGCTCAGGATAGTCAGCAAAAAGAATATCCTCCTTCAACCTTGCATCAACAATTAATTTTCTAAGCTTTGTAGGATTCGCCTTGGTTATAACAAACGGATATTTTGCGATTCCTATATGTTTTACTCCAGATGCATCTTGAAGGTGGGAACGACCCATTAACTCCTTATCTGAATATGCGCCGATTGATATGGCTAGATGTCCAATAACGTTAAGGGCGACTCCAGTTTCAAGATTAGAGGACAAGACAGCAACAATTTTCTTTTGCTTGTAATCGTAGATCATAAACTTCCTACTTAGTAAATAGTTAGTATTTAGGTTTGGAGCCTCACAGATCACCTAAAGGGCTAACTATTAATTAGACCGCACCTGCGGTCTAACACCCCATTACAAAATATAAAACGGCAAGCGTTTAATCCCTAAGTTAACCCTTATAATACTTCTTCCATGATGCTTGATAAATCGCAGGTTTGTCTACCACAAAAATGTTCAATTTTGCCTACAGTTTTTCCCTGTTTAATTTTATTTGATCTATTTTTGTACATTTTTGTACAAAATTGTTCTAAAAAGCGGATAAATGTGTATAATACATAAAAATTTCACATATCCCTTATCCGATGAACCTAAAAGAAGCTTTAAAAATCGCGGATAAAATTGTCTTCGAGAAAACGGGTCAACACCTTGATGATTTACAAGCAGCGGTACTCCGGGGAACTCTAGAACGCGAGACATACAAGCACATAGCCAAAGACTTTGATTGTTCGGAAAGTAGCGTTCGGAAAGTGGGAGCAGAATTATGGGAAATACTTTCAGAAGAGTTAGGAGAAGATGTTAGTAAATCCAATTTATCCTCGGCAATAGAGAGATTGCAAGTCTCCTTATTTTCATCAAATTTTGCACAAAACGTCAGCGAACAACACATCAGTAGTATTTTCAACATTTGTGGAGAAGGAAGACACCCGCCAAATATCCCAAACTCAGATCCACCAAATCAAGAAACATCTAACTCAAAACAAACTAAAACTCAACATCAAGATTTAAGCGAAATGCCGGAGTTGGGTAATTTCTTCGATCGCACTTCCGAACTCCAAACCCTCACAACCTGGATTCTACAACAAAACTGCCGCCTCATCACCCTCACCGGTATCAGCGGCATCGGAAAAACATCCCTAGCAGTACAACTCGTACAACAAATCAAACACGAGTTTGAGTATGCAGTTTGGTGCACGCTAGACGAATTCCCCACCATCGATAAATTTCAACCTAACTTAATACAGCTTTTATCCAAGTCAGAAAACCTAGATTCATCCCCAACCAACCAGAAACACTTACCACTAATTAAATATTTACAAAACCATCGATGCTTAGTAGTTTTGGATGACGTTCACAACCTTTTCTGTAGCGGCGAATTGGCAGGAAAGTATAAACCCAAATACGAAGAATATCGCTCCCTATTCAAACAGATAGAAAAATTATCCCATCAAAGTTGCTTTCTGCTAATCGGTTGGGAACCACCCAAAGAAGTTCCTCAACTCACCAGCGAAAATACTCCCATTCGCACCTTACAACTCACTGGTTTAGACACCGCAGCCGCACGGGAAATTCTCAGAGATAAAGGATTAGCAGAAATCGATAACTGCGAAGCACTGATTCACCGCTACCAAGGCAATCCCTTATGGTTAAAAAGCGTGGCGACTTTGATTCAAGAGCTAGGAATTAGTGCGAGTGAGGTATTAATAGATGATACCATATTGTTGCCGGAAGATTTGAAAGAAGTTTTGCAAGAGCAGTACGATCGCACTTCCGAACTAGAAAAACAAGTCCTGTCATTGTTTGCGACAGAAAACCAGCCAGTCAACGTCGCCAAATTGCTACAAAACGGACAAATATCATCATCATCATATTTGCTAAACGCATTGCAATCTCTCTCGCGGCGCTGCTTGATAGAAAAAGAAGCAAGTCTTTACACTTTGTCACCTGTATTGAAGCAATATATCAAAGGATTGTAACGGAGATGTTGCACCATTGTTAATAAACCTTTTTTTTCTTAGTCTGCGGAGGCAGACTTTGTTTGACAAGAAGCGGTTTCAACCGCCCAATCATAAAGAGTGGTGACTGTGCTATCATAGAATACAAAACTTATTGAATCGAGTTAGATGACCACAATAACTACAGTCACAACAGCCTCCCAACTCGCTGATTACTACATCTGGTTTGCCAATGATGTCGGCTCCTATCTCAGCAACCACAAGCTACAAAAACTCTTGTACTACGCCCAAGCCTGGTATCTCGCGTTTGAGGATACACCGCTGTTTGATGAAGATTTTGAAGCTTGGGTGCACGGGCCGACTATCCCGGCTTTATTTTACGAATACAAAGAACAATTTGACTGGAAGCCAATTCTGAAAGAAGTCGAAAAACCCGAGTTTCCCGAAGAAGTACAAGAGTTTTTAGACGAGTTGTCCGATGATTACCTCTTTCGGGATGCCTATGAGTTAGAATTGATGGTGCGCCGTGAAGATCCTTGGATTAATGCTAGAGGTGAGTTGCCAAAAGATGAACCTTCTCATGCTATTATTACGAAGGAATCAATGAGAAAATTTTACAAAACCCGTGTCATCGAAGAAGCATAAAAAAAGACAAGATACAGAGATTCGTAGTCAACCATCTTCACCAAAGAGAGAGGTTGTCAATATCCAAATTTCCGAAGGAATTAGTTTTTCTTTCAGGTATTATCAGGATGATAAAGATCAGTTTTTCATTGGCGGTAGAGACGCTAAGTATCTAGCGTCTTTACTGAGACGGCTGCGCGATTTGTCACAATTGAATGCTCAAGAGGTTATCAATAATCAGAGTAAAAGTCTGCGCTGTCATAGCATAGTTTGGAAAAATACTACTGAAGCTAGTGGCTTTGGCATTCCCAATGAAGATATCCTAATAAATGTTCCCTACCAGTTTCAAATTTCTGCTAATGAATACGGCAGGGTGCATGGATTTTTTAGTGAAAATGTTTTTTATATTGTCTGGCTAGACCCAGAACACAATCTTTATAGTTGAAATTATAGGCGAAGGAAGAAGGAAGAAGGAAGAAGGAAGAAGGAGAATGCAATCCAAACAAATAGACCTCTTTCAAAAGTCCTTTTAATCAAATTTTGGAACGGGCAAGATGCCCGTTCCACAAGAAAAAATGTTTTTTGTGGGATGGGCCGGAGATCCCGTCCTAGTTATTTTTGCAAGAGGTCTAATGATCTGGTGCTTAAGATTCGAGAATTCTTGAAGAAGTTGGGAATCTCAAACAGTCTGGGACTCATTCCGACTAAAGAAACCGGGTTGTTCACCTAATCTGCCGACTGCGACGAACTATTATCGTAAAAAAAAACGGTTTCTGGGCACCCGTGGGTAAGTCCTAATTTTAAGAAAATTTTGCATAGAGAGCTGAAATAAAATTAACGCTTAAAAAGCCTACTCCTAGTACGAGAATGATAAAGATGGCGATACTGAAAATAGACTTTAGCCGATCGCCAATTCCGGGTTTTTCTGAGTTCATTGGTCAATTTTGGCAGTAAATTTGAGAGGGGGCAATTGAGAAAGAGTAGATTATATCAAGGCGCGCACAAAAAGGCAACTCCCGACAAGCTCCAAATGACGATCGCCCTCAGTAAGTCGCATTTTTTAACTTTTAATCTAAAATCTAAAACCTAAAATGGTATTAGGCATTGTTCGGTTGGGTACAGCAGCGGCTTTGTTGATCGCCCGAACCCGATCGCGCTAACTCCTGTAAAATAGAGGGCGCGTTGGGGCGAACCTTTTAACAGCCGGAATTGGGCGCGATCGTCACAGGCTCCCAAATACATAATAATATGGCAGTCATCCTTAACTTACTCACAAAGGTAAAAATAGAAGAGTGCCAAGAAATAATCTAAAACATATAACTGAAAAAAGGATAGAAATCGATGCTCCACCCAGTCTCGCAACCTTACCAACAACGAGCAAATACTATGACCCAAAGAGCCGTGCGGAAGCCAAAACCCTCTGTTGCAAACCACTTGAGACCAATTTTTCCTCAAAGGCACTGGCTGGAATTGGCAGAGTACGCCTCTCTGGCGGCCTCTGGTGTGGGTTCCTTGGCGGTGGCTGTGTCGGGTCAAGCTTTTTATGGGGTGGCTCCCCTAACTTTGGCTTTGTCGCTGAATGTTGCTAACCGGTATCGGTTCGAGCAGCAAGTGCGGGTGCATCAAAATTCGGAAATGGCTCAAGTGCAAAAGTCTGTGAATAAAGTCGAAAAAACGGCCGTGACGGTAATTGTTAAATTACGCAAGCAGTTGTCAGCAGATATTGCAGCGCTGCGCCAGCAAATGGCTGCACTGCCTAGGGCAGAAGGCTTTGAGGAGTCGATCGACATCCAGCGGCAATTGCTCAGTTTAGGAGAGTCGGTAGCTTCTTTGCAAGAAATCGTGGCGTCTGCTGTACTCGATGTCCGCCAGCAGGTGAGCGCACAACTGCAAGATTTATCAGTTGACCAATCGGCGCATCTCCAAGCTGTAGAACAGGCTATAGAGCAACTGCAAAGCGCGACGCAAGGGTTGATAGAAACTTCTATCACCCGAGACGACTGGGAAGTAGTAAATACTCGATTTTTGGAAATCCAGAAAGTCATGGCCAATTTGCAAAGCCAACTACAAGTTCCCGCGCACCAATCCACTGCGGATTTGTCGATCGTCCAAGCTCAAATCCACCGTTTGGAACACGAGCAGCAAGAAGTTGTCAAACCTCACCTCAAGCGCTTAATCTCAGTTGTCAAGGAGTTGCAGCACACCGCAGAGAACCGTCAGTAGTCATTAGTCATCAGTCAGAAGGAATACTTTTTCCATCGGACACGCTCGACATTCTCCGACTCTCCGACTCACGTCCGATCGAGTCCTACTTTTTCGACAACTGTGTTAAAAGATTAAAAGCTAATCTGTCTAGTTCACCAACAAAATGAGTCTGAAGCCCCGTCCTTCGCTTGACGGCTTTGTGTTAGAACATTTAGAAAGGCAAGTAAGAACAACCATCTACGTGTTGAAACAATCTCAAAAGGTGTAACTCCTGATTTAGCTCGCCTCGACTCGATCGTAGTCTGGTTAAACAAGCAATAGTGAATTGTTGAGCGTACCTAACTGGCTTGGTGATGGACTCTGAAAGTATAAAAAGACAAAAGTAAGCGCAATTGCAATACTTCTGGTATTAGTAGTTGTTTTGAGCGTGTAGAGGCGATTTGTCAGCGCCTTTAAGACTCAAATTGTGGTCTTAAGAATCTCCGTGGCTTTAGCCCGGAGAGTGTCAACTGTTTTCAACCTGTTACAAGAAAAATCAATGACTGCAACCGTAACTATTGCTGATAACCCGTTACTAATCGGTCAAGGATTGCCGACCTTTGACGCGATCGAACCAGAACACGTAGTCCCCGCTGTTACCCAACTGCTGACCGAACTAGAAGCCTCGCTAGCTGACTTAGAATCGTCTGTAGAACCGACTTGGAGCGGCTTAGTAGAACCATTGCAGCGACTCGGAGAGCGTTTAAATTGGAGCTGGAGCATTGTCGGACATTTGATGGGTGTGAAAAATAGCCCGGAATTGCGATCGGCTCACGAAACAGTGCAGCCGGAAGTAGTAAAATTTTGGAGCAAGCTCAGTCAAAGCAAACCGCTTTATGAAGCTTTTAAAGCACTGCGGGCTAGCGAAAATTGGGACAGCTTAGAGTCAGCTCAAAAGCGAATTGTCGAAGCCGCTCTCCGAGACGCCCAACTCTCCGGCGTCGGTTTAGAAGGCGAGCAAAAAGAGCGTTTTAATGCCATTCAATTAGAATTGGCCGAAATTACTACCCAATTTTCCAATCACGTCCTCGACGCTACCAAAGCATTCAGCATCACCCTCACAAACAAAGACGAAATTGACGGTTTGCCTCCGAGTTTGTTGAGTTTAGCAGCTCAAGCCGCTCGCAGCGCTGGCGAAGAAAATGCGGATGCCGAAAACGGCCCTTGGCGGATTACTTTAGACTTTCCGAGTTACGGCCCTTTCATGCAGCACAGCACCCGCAGTGACTTGCGCGAAAAGTTGTACAAAGCTTTTATCGGCAGAGCAAGTAGCGGAGAATTGAATAACTGGCCGTTGACCGATCGCATTTTGGCTTTGCGTCAGGAAAAAGCTGCTTTGGTCGGGTTTAGCAGTTATGCCGAATTGAGCTTGGCGAGCAAAATGGCTCCCGACGTGACAGCAGTGGAAGCTTTGTTAGAAGAATTGCGTCAGGCTAGTTATGATGCTGCTGTCAAAGATTTAGAAGAATTAAAAGCTTTTGCTGCCGAAAAAGGCGCGGCGGAAGGTGGAGATTTGAAGCACTGGGATATTGGTTTTTGGTCGGAACGGCGTCGGGAAGAAAAGTTTGCTTTTAGTGCCGAAGAATTGCGACCTTATTTTGCTTTGCCACAGGTATTAGAGGGGTTATTTGGATTAGTAAAACGCCTGTTCGGCGTGACAGTAACTGCGGCGGACGGTCAAACTTTTGTCTGGCACAAAGATGTGCGCTATTTCCAAATAAATGATGAAGCAGGAAATACGATCGCCAATTTCTATTTAGACCCCTACAGTCGCCCCGAGGAAAAGCGCGGCGGTGCTTGGATGGACGATTGCGTGGTGCGCGCTAAATTTGTCGAAGGGGGAAAAACAACCACGCGGTTGCCGGTGGCTTATTTGGTGTGCAACCAAAGTCCTCCGGTTGACGGCAAACCGAGTTTAATGACTTTCTTGGAAGTCGAAACTTTGTTTCACGAATTCGGTCACGGTTTGCAGCATATGCTGACAACGGTAGACTATCCGGGGGCTTCGGGCATTAATAATGTTGAGTGGGATGCAGTGGAATTGCCCAGTCAATTTATGGAAAATTGGTGTTATGATCGGGCGACTTTGTTCGGGATGGCAAAGCATTACGAAACCGGGGAAACTTTGCCGGAACACTATTACCAAAAACTGCTAGCAGCGCGCCACTACATGAGCGGCACCGTCATGCTCAGGCAAGTACATTTTAGCAGCGTTGACATCGAATTGCACCACCGCTATCGATCGGGCGGCAGCGAAACTGTGGCCGATGTCCGCAACCGTATCGCTAAAACTACGACTGTTTTGCCTCCTCTGGAAGAAGACGCATTTTTGTGCGCTTTCGGACACATTTTTGCGGGCGGGTATGCGGCGGGGTATTACAGTTATAAATGGGCGGAAGTGCTCAGCGCGGATGCTTTTGCGGCGTTTGAGGAAGCGGGTTTGGAAGATGAAAGTGCGATCGCCTCTACAGGTAGGCGCTTCCGAGATACAGTATTAGGATTGGGCGGCAGTTTGCACCCGATGGAAGTGTTTAAAACTTTCCGGGGCCGCGAACCGAGCACTAAAGCTTTGTTAAGACACAGCGGTTTAGTTGCGGCTTAATCTACGGTGGAATAACTGGGGATTAATGCCGGTGAATTTATCTGCATTAATCCCAGTTTTTTGTTGAATAATATTTATACATATCCTGTATGTGTAGGGTGTGGTGTGGATGAAGTCTTACTGCTATAATTCCCATCAATTCCGGTAGCATCGGAATTATTCATCTCTCTGTTCTCTTCCTCTGTGCTCTCTGTGTCCTCTGCGGTTTAATCATTCCAATGCAACCAGAATTGATATCATGCGTAAAACCACTTTTTGCCTAAATTGTGCTGAATTCAAAATGTTTGTAGTAAAAACTAAAGTGTTCAAATTTTTATACTAATTTCCACAAATATTGCTACATATAATCCTGCGACCATCTGTAGGGAAACGGCACTGCCGTGTCCGGCGCGAGACTCTGCAAATTTTCATAATTGTTATAAAATTGATAAGTGTAGCAGCACTTTTTTTATTGGTATTAATAGGACTTGCATTCCTCACTACAAACCCATTTTATTGTAGAACATCATGCAAGAAACATTTGTAGTTTGGCACATCATCCAAAATGTTTGTGTGGAAAACCGGGCCGAAAGTGCGTTAGCGAAGCCCTCGAAGAGGATCGCCAGCAGCTTTTAGTTTAGGTTGAACGCTCATCAAACCAGCATTTGCGAATATTTGCTGTCATCGATCGCTGATTATACTTAACTTTCCCTCTCCATGAAATTAAATTTATATTTCGCAACATTTACGGGCTGTTTTCTCGATACAGCTAATGCTTTTATTAGCAACTCAAAATCGACGCTTTTACCGAATCTTTAAAATAGAGCGGCTACAGCGAGTCTTTTTTAAATTTTTGATAAAGAACGGGTACTCGGCGTCCAAAAGGTAAAAAAAATCAGCTATTAACTAAAAAAATCAGTTGGGATTAATTTGAGGATTGTCAGAAAAATCTTTGTATATATGATAAAAAGTAAGGATTGATAGTTACTCATTCACCCATAGATTAAGATTTTCATGGATATTCAATTAATTAATATCGGTTTTGGTAACATTGTGTCTGCTAATCGAGTGATTGCCATTGTCAGTCCCGAATCAGCGCCAATTAAGCGGATTATTACTGATGCGCGGGAGCGAGGACAACTGGTTGACGCTACTTATGGCCGCCGCACGAGAGCGGTAATTATTACAGATTCGAGTCACGTCATCCTCTCGGCGATTCAGCCGGAAACGGTTGCTAATCGTTTTGTGGTGAGCAAAGACGGTCAAGGTCGGGATGATTGAGGTTTGTCAGTTGCAATTTGAGCGCTTACAGTCTAAAGTAAGCGGACACTTAAATTGTTACACGTTTCTATTCTAAAAATGAAATCCGGTAAATTAATTGTTCTGACGGGGCCTAGCGGTGTGGGGAAAGGCACCTTAGTACGATCGCTCCTCAATCGCCATCCCGAATTATATCTTTCGGTATCGGTGACAACTCGTGAGCCCCGTGAGGGAGAAATTGAGGGAAAGCATTATTATTTTGTCAGCCGCAGCCACTTTGAACAAATGGTTGAGGCTGGAGAGTTGGCGGAATGGGCCGAGTTTGCCGGCAATTTTTACGGTACTCCTTATTTTGCTCTCCAGGATCGTACCGATGAGGGAAAATTGGTATTGCTCGAAATTGAACTCGAAGGAGCGAGGCAAATTAGGAATAAGTTTCCAGAAGCGCTGCGAATTTTTATTTTACCTCCTTCTTGGGAAGAATTGGAACGGCGGCTGCGGAGTCGCGGTCAAGATTCCGAAAGTGCGATCGCCCGTCGGTTGTTGCGGGCTAAAGAGGAAATTGAAGCTGCAGGGGAATTCGATTTCCAAGTTGTTAATGATGATTTGGAAGTTGCTTTGAAAAAGCTAGAATCAATACTTAATTTGGTTGAGATTTCAGGTAACTAATGACTAATTACCCATTTCTCCGTCCTGGCTAAAACTTCGCTACTTTGTTTGATAGCAACACAAACTTTTAAATTCAATTCCAGAATATTCAATGAAGGCGAAATTTTTCTCAAGGGTTCAATTTCGCGAGGAGAACAGCCCAACATTTCCATATAAGCTAGCGTCCAGCCAATAGCTGGAATATCGCCTACATTGCCTTCTCCAGCGCAAAGGTAACAACCCAATCCGCCCTCCGGCCCACACTCAGGACAAACCCAATTGCCCAGTTGTGAATAGGGCAGATTTGTGCGGGAGGCGGATGCAATTGTTAATGCTTTAATATGATTTTGAACTACTTGTTTAAAACCTCGGTTTTGGTTGCTGTGGTAGTCTGAATTGCCGTGCGATCGCCCGATTGCTACTGCTTGCTGTTGTGACGAAGCAACAGATGCTGTTTGGTTCTCCCTGGTTACTCTAGATTCGCCTAAGTTCGCAGTTAGCTGAATACCATAGTCTTTCGACTCCGCAGTTTGATAGTGGTTGAGTCCGCTGGAGGAATCGGGTTCGGAAGTTGTGAAGGATTGTTCTATTTGATCGGCAAAATCTTGCATTGAGAGGTGATGTTCGATCGCCAAAGACCAAGTTCTTTTATGTCGGAGGTCGCCATATTTTCTGGCTTCTTCCTCAGTAATGCCGATCGCCGCAGCCTCTTGGCGCAGCACATTCATCGAAGTCATTGTATCTGATATCATTAGTTTGTTTGCAGTTAAATTTACGATCGCCCGCTCAGCCTACAAATAAATTACCTTAGATATAGTACAATAGTCCGGACTATTTTGAGATTGTATTCTGAAACCCTTGATTTTCCGTTAGCAAGTCGATTCGGCAATCGCCCTGAAACCCTTATTTTACGCTTGGCAATCACACACTGTCCGAAGCATTGATAGTAGCCTAAATCTAAAATCTAAAATCTAAAATCTAAAATTGGATGACTTCAATTCTTCCCGATACAGCTTTATCTGTTGCTGGACTAACATCATACCTGCAAGACTTGTTGGAGGGCGATCGCAACCTGCAATCAGTTTGGCTGACAGGCGAGGTGTCGAACGTTTCGCACCACCCCAGCGGATGCTTTTTCACTCTGTGCGACACCGACAAAAGCGCTGCGATTCGCTGCGTGGTGTGGAATTCTCAGCGGCTAAAATTTTTGAAGTTGCCGGCAAAAGGGGAACAATTGCTGGTTTTGGGAAGCATCCGGGTTTACAAAAATCGCGGCGAGTACCAGTTGACTGTGGTGCAATCGCTACCGGCTGGGGAAGGATTGCAGGCTTTGCGGTTGCAGCAATTGCGATCGCGCTTGGATGCTGAGGGTTTCTTCGATCCGGCCAGAAAGCGCCCGATTCCCGCGCATCCGCAAATTGTGGCGGTAGTCACATCGGATACTGGCGCTGCGTGGGGGGATATTCAGCGCACGTTAGCGCAGAGATATCCGGGTTTGCGGGTGTTGCTGTCGCCGACTTTGGTGCAGGGAGATTTGGCTCCGGCTGCGATTGCTAGGGCGATCGCGCGTGTAGAATTGGACGGTAGGGCTGATGTGATCATTTTAGGGCGCGGCGGCGGTTCTGCGGAGGATTTGGCTTGTTTTAATGATGAAAGAGTGGTAAGGGCGATCGCCAATTGTGCAATTCCAATTATTACAGGAATCGGACACGAAAGAGACGAATCTCTCGCCGATTTAGTAGCAGATCAACGAGCCCACACTCCGACAGCCGCAGCGGCCAAAGCTGTACCAATTTTAGCAGAAATTTACTCGGAACACAAGCAAAGAATGCTGAATTTAGCAAGTGTTGTAAAAGCCAGATTTCAGACAGAATCAGAGCATTTGCAACAGTTACAAAACCGACTAAAACGTTTGCCTACGACATCGCGAACTTTGCGGCAAGCAACTGGTAAACTGGAAATATTGCAAGAAAAGTTAGCAGCCCTAAATCCGGCGGCGGTTTTGGAAAGGGGTTATGCGGCGGTAATGCAGGCTGACGGTAGGATTGTCCGCCAAACTGACGGTTTAGAATTGGGAGACGAGTTGACTGTGAGGTTGAGTCGGGGTGTGCTGAAGGTTAAGATTGTGGAAGTTTTGGATGCAGAATAAATGTTATGGTTAAGTCGAAGTTGCGCCAGTCTGACTGGAATTATGAGGAAACGGTCGATCGAATTGAAGCGATTATCGATCGTGTGGAATCGGGTGAATTGCCACTAGAAGAGGTTTTTGAGCAGTTTGCGGTGGCTGTCGAGTGTTTGCAGGAGTGCGAAGGTTTTCTGGCGCGGGGGAAGGATCAGATGGATTTGGCGATCGGGCTTTTAGCCCAGACACCCGATTTTTAACCGCAGATTTATTGATATTATTTAACCAATAAAATCCCCAAAAAAACCTCACAAAATCCTGTAGGGGCGGGTTCACCAACCATCTACAAAACAGACCAAAAATCTGATAAACCTGCCGCATCCCAGCGATAAATTCACATCAACATCTTACCCATAAATCCCTCGTACATTTTAATTGTCTGTTGGGTGGGGGCGGGTTTACAACATCATTCATTTTTACCGTAAATTGTTGGTTAACCCGCCCCTACAAACCTTAAGATTCCATCTATATTTAAACAAAAAAACCTCACAAAATCCTGTAGGGGCGGGTTCATCAACCATCTACAAAACAGACCAAAAATCTGATAAACCTGCCCCATCCCAGCGATAAATTCACATCAACATCTTACCCATAAATCCCTCGTACATTTTGATTGTCTGTTGGGTGGGGGCGGGTTTACAACATCATTCATTTTTACCGTAAATTGTTGGTTAACCCGCCCCTACCGCAAATCGCGGTTTGATGTCCAGTTTCTACAATTTGTCGATCGCTCTTTTAGCTTTATCTGCGATATTTTTCACAGCATCTTTAGCATCTTCTGCAGCGTGGCGAGCGGCCGATTCCGCTTGTTTTGCTTGGCCTTCAGCTTGGTCTTTTTTGTTCCCCGTGATGTTTCCGAAAATTTCCTGAGCTTTGCCTTCTACGTTTTTGCCGATCGCCTTTGCCCTGTCTTCTACACTCATAATAAGCTCCGCCGAGTAGTTGAACTTTACTGCTATCCTAACATTAGCTCAACTGAAGTTCCTCGCTAACTTCACATTAATTTATGTTTGGTTTATTTTTATCCATTTTTAGTAGGGTGCGTCAGAATGACTTAATTATTGCGATTTACTCTGATATAAACTGACGCACCAGAACGATCGCGATGTCTTGTAAGGTGCGTTAGAATGGCTTAATTGTTCCCATTTACTCCGATTTGAACTGACGCACCCCACAGTTATTACTTCAAACTCGCCGCAGCAACCTTAATCGGTTCCAGCAATTCCAACGGTATATGCAGCATATTCAATTGGGTACTTTCAACACCTTTCCTTTCATTTCTTTCGGGTTCGGGGCCGTGATAATCGCTGCCACCAGTTACCAGCAAACCGTATTCAAGACACAAATCTTTCAACTTTTGAATTTGGCTGGAACTGTGGCTGGGATGATATACTTCAACTCCCATTAAACCTGCATCTACTAATTCTTTTAAAACTTCCTCAACAGCGCCGCCGCGAAATAAATAAGGGTGCGCCCACACCGGTACTGCGCCGCAACTCTTGAGTAAATCTATGCCTTCGGCGATCGAGAATTTCTCGTAATGCACGTAGGCGGGGCCGTCGTCTCGCAGCCAGCGATCGAAGGCTTCCCGCGATGATTTGGCGTGACCAGCTTTTACAAGGGCAGAGGCAATGTGAGGCCTTCCCGGTGCCATTCCTGGGGATGTTGTTGGCAGTTCGATCGCGAATCCCAACGCTGCTAGTTTATCTACCATTTCTTGCGATCGCCTCAATCTTCCTTCTATGCGATCGTTCAAAGGAACGCGCAACTTATTTGCATCGGGATAAAAACCTAAAATGTGCAAAGATCGACCGTTGTGCACTGTACTGAGTTCGAGTCCGGGGACTATTTCGATACCGTGCAAAGCAGCGGCGGCGAAGGCTTCATCCCAACCAGACATCGTATCGTGATCCGTGACGGCCAAGGCGCGAACCCCCGAAGATGCGGCGGCGGCTACGAGTTCGGCAGGGGTAAGAGTGCCGTCGGAATAAGTTGTGTGACAGTGGAGCTCTAGCATTGTTTTTCTGATTAACTATTTATCTACTTTGCGAACTCTATTAATCGCAGCTTCTCGCAATTTGGGAAGCACCAGCGATATTTCAATACTTGGGATATTCAGCAGAATTGGCATGACTCAAACTTTGTTTTGTTCGACTGTCTTGTCTATCTGCAACCTCTGTTCCTATAAATGCTATCACAAAAACTGTACGGAAACTCCCCAACCTACCAAGTATATAATTGCCAGTCGCGCTGTCTTCGCTTCTGAAAGTGCGATCGCCCTTGACAGAGATATTCGGGCGATTCCCCACGGGATAGCTTCGCTTCAGGGGCTTTCTGCTGTGCTAGTTAGCAAATTGGCTCAAATCAGCCTCTGCCGCCGCTTAACTCAAAACGCCATAAAATCATACACCATCAACAGTTGAGCGTTTTGGCGATCGAGATTTTTCAGGTATAAACTGTGGAGGTTCCGATAGTGGCATTGTGCGATCGCTAGCGTTGATGATTTTTGTATAAATTAATAACATAACATTCAGGTACAGCGTATGAAATCCACACTTTGCTTTCCCGAAACCTCTGTTCAATCTCAGGTAGATACTTTTGATAATAGTGCTATTGAATCTTGTATCGTAGCCGCTTGGATTGACTTAGTAGGAGGAGATTTTGACAGTTTGGGAGGAGATGATTGGCTTAATTTGTGCGGCGACATTGACGACGGCGAAATTTACCGGGAATGGTTTTTGTGGCAAGACAGCGAAGTCACTCAAGAGTGGGAAGCTTACGATCCAATTACTAATTACCGAGTTGTGGCATCTAGCCGAGAAATGCTGGTTTCTAAAATCGACCAAATCGAAGATACCCGAAAAGTTTAGTTGTTTACGAGAATGTTCAATCTTGATATTCAACTTTAATAATAATTCTGAAAACACACTCGGTTTGTCTCAAATACCTTGGCTCGAACATGATACATCGCAAAACCGCGTTTGTCAGACCAAAACAATAGGTTGGGTTTCGTTACACGGCCCCAACCTACTAATTTATGTCGCTACAGACTTTGGTTTTTCTCGTTCTAATTTGCGCTGCTTCAAAGCTGCAAGATTTTGTTTAATCGTGTCGATCGCAAATCCATTCCCCTGCTGTTGGTATAATTCGCTAGCACGGATCAAATCTGCCACAGCCTCGCCATCCGATCGCAAATTCGCAAAAATCAAGCCGCGATTGTGGTAAGCTTCTGCCGTTGCCACCTGTTGTATGGCGCTAGTGAATTTCTCTTCAGCTTGGCGGTAATTTTCCGATTGATAATCCTCAATTCCTGCTTGAAAATAAGCCGCAGCTTTGCTACCGGCGTCAGTATCTGGAAATTCTGGCGAGTTTAAAATTGGTTCTTTAAACAGTACAGAAATGCTGCCCTTACCGAAGTAAGCCCAAGTCATTGTTCCGATGCCAATCCCCAGCGCAGCGACAACAATGACAGACAGAGCAATAAAATTTGTGAGTTCCATAGAGAAATATTTGTTGTATTACAATATGATAAGATAATTTCTAAGTTCTGGAACAATGGCAGCACAGATTTACCTCAACGGTCAATGGTTTTTCGGTTCCCTAGCTTTAGTATTGTCGATCGGCATAATGACTCAAACTGCAACTTCTGACGCAGCAACCAAAGCCCAAACTCAAGCGGGATGGCAATTGTTGCAGCGGGGAGATCCAGGGTTGGTGGTGGCAATGCGACACGCGATCGCCCCAGGCACCGGAGATCCTGTTAACTTTAAGTTAGGCGACTGTTCCACCCAGCGCAATTTATCAGTACAAGGAAGAACCCAAGCCCAGCAAATCGGAGCCAAATTTCGCAACCGCAACATCAAAGTTGTTAGAGTTGTATCGAGTCAGTGGTGCCGGTGTTTGGAAACAGCAAAACTTATAAATTTAGGCAAAGTCGAGCCATTACCAGCCCTCAACTCATTCTTTAGCGACAGCAGCCAAGAAGCCAGACAAACAGCAACAATCCGCAAATTAATTGTTGATAACCGCAACACAAAAGGCGCTATTATTATGGTAACGCATCAAGTCAATATTACAGCGATTACAGATATTGTTCCCCAAAGCGGCGAAGCTGTAATTCTTAAAGGCAATGCACGAGGTAAAATTCAAATAGTCGGACGAATTGGCGAATTTTAAGAATGTAAAAGCTTACACCCTATTCTGGTTAAGGTTTCTAACAATCCCCGTCTAAAATTTCTCGCAGAGAGGAACATTCCTGCCGAACATCAAGTGATTCATCGGAAAGTAGACCCTCAATAGTTTGCGGTTCCAGCAAACTCGAATATTGTTCGTCTAGCCTGCACAACTCAATAGCAGCAAGTACGCCTGCAATTTTTTCCTCAGATTCCGGCGACATCATCCGGTTAATAGAAGCAAGCAATACATGGTTTGGAGGTGATAGAATTTCAACCAGATTTCTCGCTGTATGCCGTACAATCGAATGTCGATCTCCGAGACGTAAGAACATCCACTCCAATAAAATATTGTCACCCTGGGGGAATTCCTGATGCCGTAGATTTCCTAATGCTTCGAGGGCAATTGATCGCACATCCCACTCATCGTCAGCTAGAAGACAAGCCAGTATGGGAGCAACAACGGGATTATCTAAATCTCCTAATTTGGCAGCAGCATTATATCTGACATCATTGCGATCGGAAAGTGTTTCAGTAGCAGCAGCAGCCACAACATCAGGCCACCGAGACTCTGGACTTATTCCCATCCAAAAATCATCGCCAAAATAATGAGAATCCGTCAGAAATTCGTCTGCTTGGTAGTGAAGGTGAGAATATACCACAGACACATCTTCGTGAATAACATCCCTAAAATCAGTTGGCGCACAATCATCTGAAGAAAAACAGCTAATAAATTGCGTTTTCTGCAAATTTGCACCTTTAAATAAGGTACCATTCAGACGGCAACCAAAGAACTCTACCATTGATAAGTCTAGTTTTTCTAGACTGCAATTTCTTAAGTCACAGAAACTCACAGTGTCCTTTGGCTGGATAGGAAGCCGATGCTTTGTATCCCGCCAATTTATTCCCAAATAGGGTGTTTTGTAAGTGTTCTCTACCTTAATAGTATCCATCGATTATTTTCCTAACTGATCTTTCCCAGAGTTGGCCCATCGAGGAATCACCGGATCGTTGCCGTTGCGGTAGTCTTCAGCCCATTGTAGCGCCTCTTCCATTTTTTCAATTTCTCTAGCAATCTTTTCTTTAGGCTCATGAGGAACAGAAGGCAAAATTGGCAGTTTTATTTGTAATGATACAATATATTGACCGCACTTTTTATCGTGGAGAGTTCCTTTTTTTAGGGATATTGGCGGGTTTTCCACTCCACCTTCAAATTGTTCTTTCATTACCATAAAAGCACAACTTCCATCTCCATATTCTGCCTCTTCCCGATATAAATCGTTCATAACCTCTTGAGCATCATCTATCGCCATAGCAACTGCACGCGGAAATCTAGATTCTCGATTCTCAATCAACCTAGAATCTGGGGTTGTTGCACTGACTCTTAGTCTTCTAAGATTCTGGTTCTCTTGATTTCCTTTTGGATTCATCTCACTTAGAAGAGTAAAGGGATTGCAGGGCGAGCAATTGATTATACCAAGACTTGCACAGTCACTCCCTTTTAGAGCCGAAGTTTTGATATCGCAGTGAATGTTGTATAATATTACTAATTTGTTACAACCCATTTATATGAGTTTCCAATACAGCGCCGCCCTAGTAACTTTAGCAGACCTCGACAAAGAAGTTCTGGTCAAATTCTACACCAAATTTCTCGACATAGAACCAAATCCTTACATTCCCAATACTTATGCTGAATTTCAACTCCCCGGCTTACGACTCGGCATATTCAAACCCAAAGATTCCCACAAATCCGAATTTGTAAATCGAGCAAAAACAGGCATGAGTTTGTGTTTGGAAGTCAGCGATATCGAAAATGCGATCGCCCGAATTTGGGCATTAGGTTATCCGCCCGCCGGAGAAATTATCAAAGCCTCACACGGTTTAGAAATCTATGCCTTCGATCCGGCCGGCAACCGCATAATTTTGCATCAATCTCATTAGAATGTAGGATAATCGCTAATAATTTGTGAACTCTCGCTCTTCTCTTCCTTTGTGGAACAGGCGTCCCGCCTGTGGTTCTTCGCGTCTTCGCGGTTCGTCAAAAAAAACATCAACTATCTAATCAGTTCAGCAAAACTATAAAAACTGATAATTAATAACAGCAAGGCTGTCAGATGAGTTAGTTGAAATTGAGGCCGCGGGCCGAGGTATTCCCGCACCAAAATTGAAAAAGACGAACCAATTATATAACTCAGAGACAGGGTTAAATACTGCCACTGCAATGTTACACTCCAGAACCCGAGCAAAATCATCGCCAAAGTCAACATCACCAACTCAACAAAGCGAGGCGGATTGTGCTGAGTAGACAGAATCAAAGTGTCCAACCAATATTGCCAAGGTCTCATGTTTTAGCGATCGAGCTTTTAGATTTAGCCTTCTAGCTTAACCTACGATCGCCATTCAGTTTGTTGCAGCAAACACGCCAAAGCCTCCGCCGTCTCCACCTGCGGAAACTGCCCATAAAAGCGACTGACACTGTAAAAAGGGTGAGGAGTCTCCAGAATAATCGACTTATCGGCTATTTTCGCCAAAAAATCCATCAAATCTAGCGGTGCCACAGGCGCGCAAATCCACAAAGCCACCGGTTGCTGCGACAGCAAAGCCTTCGCCGCCACAGCCACCGTCATCCCCGTCGCAATCCCATCGTCCACCAAAATCGCCAAAGCCCCCGCCGCGCTGACATTTGGTCGTCCCGAAGCCAAATCCGCTAACAGAGATTGAGCGCTATTTTCAGCCTGCTGGAGTGCTGATTTTTGCAAGCGTAAATTGTGCTGCTTTTGCTTTTGCCAGATCACCTGGCCATCAGCAGTTGCAGCGCCGATCGCGAATTCCAAATTATCTGGGCGAGTAATTTTCTTGGCGACAACCACATCCAACGCACAACCCAAGCGGCGCGCGATCGGGACAGCAACGGGCAAACCCCCGCGCGGCAAGGCGTAAACAATCGGTTTCACCGCCTTCTGTGTCATTAAACTCAACTTGCCGAACTCGTCCACAACTGCCTCGGCCAGTTTTTCGCCTGCATCGGCGCGATCGTCAAAAAACGGGTTAGAGAACATATTTTTGCCTGTACGAGCTCAACCAAACAATTGGAGATTTGCTGCTCTAATCTAAACTATATAGCAGTTTTCAATCCCATGAAATACAGTAGGGACACGGCACTGCCGTATCCCTACCCAATACCTGTACTTCACTCAAATGAAAACTGGTATAAACTATAATCTCAAAAAAAATCTCTCTAATTGTAAAATATATGTCCAGTGACTTGCAACTCAGTCTTTTTGACAGCAATCAAAGTGCCGCCTTCCAAAACGACTCAATCCCAGCAAATGCCAAAATTCCCATTCCCGCCGGCACATATCAAAATATGGAACAAATCGGCGAGCACTGCAACCGCTGTCACCGCTGCGAATTGGGCAACAGCCGCACCCACGCCGTCATCGGGCGCGGCAATCCTCAAGCCTCAATTTTGATTGTGGGAGAAGCGCCCGGACAAAACGAAGATGAAACCGGATTACCCTTCGTCGGGCGATCGGGCAAACTACTAGATAAGATTTTAGAATCCGTAGAATTGAGTGCAAAAACCGACGTATTCATTGCCAACGTCATCAAATGTCGCCCACCCAAAAACCGCCCTCCCACAGCCAAAGAAATCGAAGCTTGCAAACCATACTTGCTCGAACAAATTCGCATTTTAGACCCCAAAATTATTTTATTAACCGGTGCAACAGCCTTGAAAGGTTTGTTAAGCGACAAGCGACCAATTAGTAAAATCAGAGGTCAATGGATAGAATGGGAAGGACGGCTGTGTATGCCAATTTTCCACCCATCATACTTGTTACGAAATCCCTCCCGCGAACCGGAGACACCAAAATGGTTTATGTGGCAAGATATGCAGGCAGTAAAAGCGAAATTGGATGAATTTAAAGCGGTAACATAATAATCGAGATTTACGCCTAATATCATCTCCAGTCAAGCCCAATACTTGTCGGGGCGGGTTAACCAAAAATCTATGGCTCAAACTAACAATATCATAAACCCGCCCCTCATGAATTCGTACCCAATAAGAATTAGCATCATGACTTTATCTAATATTTTCAGCGCAACCCCCATCAATAGAAAAGAAATTTCTCAAGAACTCTTAGACATTGAAAATAAACAACGAACCAATCCCCTCCCTTGGAAAGGGCAATTTTCCCCCCAGTTTGTAGAAATTTTGATTAATAAATATGCTAATCAAAACAGCGTGATTTTTGACCCATTTTTAGGTAGTGGAACAGTTTTATATGAAGCCGGAAGATTTGGAATAGAAGCCTACGGAACAGAAATCAACCCAGCAGCTTTAATCCTAGCTAACCTTTATAAATTTATCAATCTTTTGCCAACACAGCGAGAAAAGTATATCAATTGCTTTTTAAATCGCCTGCACACGGAAATATTTGAAACAATGCCACTTTTCCAAACAATCCAAAAAGATGTAACCCAAAATGATCTAATAGAGAAAGTTGTAAAATTAGCAGTTAGTGCAGAACAAGAGTTCATTAATATTTTACATGAAGCATTAGTTATATTACTAGATTTAGACAAGAAAAAAGTTACTTACTCAAGAATTTTCACTATTGCGGAAAATATCGCTGCTTTTGTGCTTAAACTACCTTATAGCGAAAAACCGATAAATGCCTACAACGCCGATGCCAGAAATATTCCCCTAAGAAACTCCAGCGTCAACCTTGTGATCGCCTCTCCCCCTTATATCAATGTATTTAACTATCATCAGCAGTATCGCGCTTCTACTGAAGCACTAAACTGGAAACTTTTAGAGGTGGCAAAATCTGAATTTGGTTCCAATCGCAAACATAGAAGTAACAGATTTTTAACTGTAATTCAATATTGCTTAGACATCGCCTCTACTTTGCAAGAATTGTTAAGAATATGTAGTCATGAAAGTAGGATAATATTTGTTGTCGGTAGAGAATCAAATATTAGAGGCACTCCTTTCTTTAACGGAGAGTTAGTTGCCGGAGTCGCCAGTCAAGTATTGGGTATTAGTTTAGATATCCGTCAAGAAAGAAGTTTTGTGAATCGCTACGGCAAAACGATTAAAGAAGATATACTGCACTTTGTCAAACTAGAAAATCAACCCTATTATTTTGCATTACATCAAGCACGAACTCTGGCAGTAGAAGCATTAGAGTCCGCTTATTCCCTAGCGGACGAACAAGTTAAGCCTGAAATTAAAGATGCTATTGATAAGGTTGAAAAAGTACAACCTTCACCTTATTTTGATAGGAACAATTCTCGAAAACTGATTAAAACAATTCACCCAAAAGCAAAACTTTATGTTTGATTTACCTAAACCACATGGCGATAAACTAGCAGCATTGCTCAATAACGATAAACTACCTACGGCAGAGAAGCTGCGCGTTGAGCACGCAATCGAACACTATAACCAATGGTTAGAAACCATTAAAAACATAAGTGGTGATTTGAAAGTCATGCCAGAAATGGTAGCTCATCTAACATCTTATAAGCGATACATTGATGTTGAACTAATTTTTGACAGTGAAACTGATTTTTTATACCGTCAAAAGGGGCAATTAAAACTCGATAATTCAATTGTAGAGGAATTTATACCTATTTTAGTTACAACCGTATTTGCAGATTCATTAAAAGACAAGGAACTATCCTTTGGCCCCACACAATGTTTTTCATCACTACGATTTGAGTCAAGTTTGAAAACAAGTCCACCGGGCGGCGGGATGAGTATTCGATCCAAAGACCAAGATTTTGCAATTAGTAAAAAAATCTTTTTGAAAGCTTCTCACAATCGAGATTTTAATGAGAGTATTTCCCGCGAGGCAAATATTGCTTATGTTGCGGCTGAGTGTAAAACAAATCTTGATAAAACGATGTTTCAAGAGGGCGCTGCAACCGCCCTTGATGTAAAATTGAGTGTACCAGGAGCCAAGTATTTTTTACTATGTGAATGGCTTGATATGTCACCAATAAGCTCATCACTTACAGCTATTGATGAAATTTTAATTTTGAGAAAAGCCAAGCGATTATCGTCTAATATAAGAAGTGCTTTTAGTACAGCAAAGGGAAGAAATAAAAATCGAATTTCTTTTGTGAATCATCTCGACTATCATCCCTTCGCACCAGCAGTTTTTATGAGATTTTTAAGTGAAATTGAAAAGATGATTGGCAAAGATGAACTAGATGAAAAAGATGTGCTTTCAAGAGGATATTTTTAATTTTAATAATTTATTGTATCCTGCGTTCTATTTTTTCATTGTGCAGGACAATCTCGCAACCACAAACGAATCGCGTCAGCAATTGCGCTTGTCTCCCCCTGTGGCGCTAACAACGGGCTAACATCCGCCGCCGTACCAAACCGAGAAACAATTTTGACTAATTCCCAACCCTTCGGGGTTTTAGCTAAAAACAGCCAGTGATATTGCTGAATTTCGACTCGCTTTCCCCCCAAATACTGCGTTTCTAAAGTAGTAATAAAAGCTTGATTAGTATTTTCAGGAAGCGCATCTTCAAAATTTAAAGGTAGCGGTTGAAACTCCGGGCGACCTGCTACAATTATTTGACGGGACAAGTAACCGGGCGGTGTAGAAGTGTTAGGAGCAAAGCCCGATCGCACAATTACGCGATTAGCATAACTCGGTAAATCTTGCAACAGCCGATCGACTAAAGCTTCCAAATCTGCCGGACAAGGCGATCGCCCTAACAAACCATTCCCCCTTGCACTTATACTCTTAGCATGATTTGTCGCCAAATCAACCGCCAAAGTCGGACTTGCAACCGCAGATGTTAACAGATAAACACAGATCAACGCTGATGGGATTTGATCTGCATTCATCTGTGTTTATCCAATCTCATCACAAATCCGCGCAAAAGCCGCCACCGGATCGTCGGAAGCTGTAATCGGACGCCCTATCACCAGATAATCAGCACCTGCTTTAAATGCCGCTTTTGGAGTCATTGATCGCTTTTGATCGCCCCCATCAGCCCATTTCGGACGCACCCCCGGACAAACTAACAGAAAATCATCCCCGCAACTCCTTCTTAACTGTTCCACCTCTTGTGGAGAACAAACAGCACCAGCTAAACCCGTTTCCTTAGCCAACAATGCCATGTGCAAAGCATATTCTGGCAACTCTAAAGGTATTTTCAACTCAAAAGCCAACTGTCGCGAATTCAAACTCGTCAACAGCGTAATTGCAATCAATTTAGGAGTCGGTTTATCAACCGCCGCCGCCCCTTCTACCAAAGCTAACTGTGCCGCTTTCAAAGCATCTTTACCACAAGTAGAATGGATAGTCAATAAATCCACGTTGTACTTAGCCGCAGCCCGACAAGCACCAGCCACAGTATTCGGGATATCGTGAAATTTCAAATCGAGAAAAATCCGCTTTTCCCGCTGTTTTAAAATTTCCAAAATCCCCGGCCCGGAACTCACAAACAGTTCCAAACCCACTTTCCAGAAAGATACATTAGGCAGTTTGTCAAGAAGTGCGATCGCCTCTTCTTGACTAGGGACATCCAAAGGAACAATAATTCGATTATCAGCGTTCATCAGCGTTCATCAGCCTTCATCAGCGGTTAAAAAAGATATTCAAGACATCAATCGCACAAACTTATTCTTCCCAACCTGCAAAACTTTACCGCATAAATCTGCAGGTGATTCAAACGTAAGGTTAACATCAGAAGCCCGATCGCCCTCCAACTTCACCCCACCGCCCTGCATCAACTTCCGTGCATCACCGCTGCTCTTGCAAAGCCCGCTAGCACTAAGGATATAAAACAACTTAGCCGGAAACTGGACATTTGCCAAGGAAAACTCCGCCACAGCATCAGCCTGTCCCGCCGCACCTTTGATCAGAGTCATTGCATCTTGTTGTGCCCGATCACCCGCTGCTTTCCCCCAATACTGACTTACCACATCCACAGCTAAAAGTTTCTGTTTTTCGCGCGGATTTTCTGGCAATTCATCAAACGGCAAATCTGTCAATAGTTCAAAATACTGGGCGATCGAACTATCGGCAATTTTCTCCAACTTAGAATACATCGTCAGCGGGTCTTCAGACAAACCGACATAATTATTCAAAGACTTCGACATCTTCTGCACCCCGTCAGTCCCCAGCAAAATCGGCATCAGCAAACCAAACTGCGGTTTCATCCCAAAATGCCGCTGCAAATCTCTCCCCACAGCAATATTAAATTTTTGGTCAGTTCCCCCCAACTCCACATCCGCCTCCAAGGCCACGGAATCGTAACCCTGCATTACTGGATACAGAAACTCGTGCAGGTAAATCGCATTTTCCTGCTGTATCCTGTTGTCAAATCCCTCTTTAGCGAGCATCTGCTGCACCGTCATGGTCTTCAGCAGCTCCAAAACCTTCGCCAAGTCCAATTTGGACAACCACTCGGAGTTATAGCGAATTTCCAAGCGTCCGGGTGTGTCAAAATCGAGAATCGGACGCACTTGATCTAAATAAGTCTTGGCATTTTCCGCCACTTGTTCCTCTGTCAACTGCGATCGAACTTCAGATTTCCCTGTCGGATCGCCAATTCTTGCGGTAAAATCTCCGATGAGCAGTACCGCCGTGTGTCCTGCGTCCTGAAAAGCTCTCAGCTTGCGGACGCAAATGCTGTGTCCCAGGTGAATTTCGCTCCCTGTGGGGTCAATTCCGAGTTTGACTCGCAACGGGCGATCGACTTTTGTCAGCAATTCTGCCAGATTTTCGTCAGGGTTGCTAGAATCAGGTCGATCGGGAAAAATCTCGCTGATGCCGCGGTAAAGCGCTGAAAGGTTAGGAGTTATCATAGGGGAGCGATCGGAAACCATAATATTTTGCCGGCCTTGCAGCGGAATCAGTTAAACTCACTGATTCACGCATACAAACACACTTAACAAGCTACCATAATCCCAAAGCGACCCTGCTTTTCTTGGCTAACCCCGCCCAAAAACACCTACCGTGCCCCCGACAACAGTCGCGGCGAGTCCCAAATTTTAGACAAAGAGTTCAAACTCCCAAATTCATCTGCCGCAAGTAAATCTAAAATCTAAAACTGGTAATAAGCGAAGCCGAAGTATCTAAAATCTAAAATCGACTGACAGCCTCCAGAGTTCGCATCTAAAATTACAAGTCTTAACCCCAAAATCGAGTGAGGAAGTGAAATCCACGTGTCAACTAACGCAGTCCGCAAACATACGGAAAACTCAGCCCCTGTATTCGAGTTTGTTCAGTCAGTCAGCAAAGTGACCGCCGGAACTATACTCAGCATGACAATGCTTGCCAGTTCCGTAGTCGCTGGTGGACTGGTTGGCTTAGCGATCAGCTTCCGCAATTTGCCAGATGTTCGGATCTTGCAAACCTACTCTCCTACAGAAACTACCCACATTTATGACATCAACGGCAAGCCCCTAGCCAGCATCCACGACGAAGCCAACCGGGATGTCGTACCCCTTGAGCAAATATCCCCGAATCTGAAACGAGCTGTTCTGGCGATCGAAGATAGCAACTTCTTTACTCACAAAGGCATCAACCCCGGCGGGATAGCCCGAGCCCTCATAGTCAACCTAGAGAAAGGTAGAACCGTTGAAGGCGGCTCGACTATGACTATGCAGCTAGTCAAGAACCTGTTTCTTTCTCCGCAGTCAAAATTTAGTCGCAAAGTAGCTGAAGCGGTAATGTCTATCCGCTTAGAGCAAATACTCAACAAAGACCAAATTCTGCAACTATATCTGAATCAAATCTACTTAGGTCACAACTTGTACGGCGTAGAGACAGCCTCTCGAAGCTATTTCAACAAGTCAGCCAATAATTTGACTCTTTCAGAAGCAGCGATGCTCGCCGGCTTAATTTCCGCCCCCGAAGAATACAGTCCTTTTGTCAATTACAAGTTGGCAAAAGAGCGGCAGGAAATCGTTTTAAACCGGATGAAAGATCTCAAATGGATTACGGTGGCGGAAGCGGATACCGCCCGATCGCAAAAAATTAAGCTCGGCAAAATTACCTCCTTTGGCGGCTCTCAAGTTCCTTACGTCACGCAAGCCGTAGTCCAGGAACTGACAAGGCGTTTCGGGCGAGATGCCGTGGTTAAGGGAGGAATGCGCGTTCAAACCACGATCGACCTCAAAATGCAGCGCATAGCCGAAGAAACAGTCAAAGCGTGGCACAATCGGCTTTACTACCAAGGCCTGTTTTACGATCGCGACGAAGGTCAAATTGCCCTAGCCGCCGTCGATCCCCGCACCCACTTCGTCAAAGCAATGGTGGGCGGCGTCGATTACGAAAAGAGCCAGTTCAACCGCGCCATTCAAGCACGCCGCCAGCCCGGATCTTCTTTTAAGCCTTTTATCTACTACGCTGCCTTTGCTAGCGGCAAATACACCCCGGATTCAGTTGTCTACGACTCCCCTGTCGGCTACCGCGACGGCGACGGCTACTACTACCCTCAAAACTACGGCGGCGGCTTCTCCGGTGCCGTCAGCATCCGCAGAGCTTTGGAAGTATCTCTGAACATTCCCGCCGTCAAGCTTGGCCAAGAAGTCGGATTGAATAAAGTGATTGAGATTTGCCGCGTACTCGGCATCAGAAGTCCGATGGAACCCGTGATTTCTTTGCCGTTGGGTGCCGTTGACCTGACTCCTTTAGAAATGGCCGGAGCTTTTGCTACCTTCGCGAACAACGGCTGGCATTCTGACACCACATTTATCGTGCAAGTCACTGACAGCAGCGGCAACGTCTTGCTCGACAATACCCCCAAACCCAAATTAGTTCTCAATTCCTGGGCGGCCGCATCTGTCAACAGCGCCCTGCAAGGGGTAATTAACAGCGGAACGGCAAGGGCTGCTCAACTTGGGCGACCGGCTGCTGGGAAAACTGGTACAACTTCCTCAGAACGGGATATCTGGTTTGTGGGTTACGTGCCACAGTTGTCGGTGGCTGTTTGGATGGGCAATGACAATTATAGACCGATGAGCTACGGTGCTACTGGCGGTACTATTGTCGCCCCTGTTTGGCGTGATTTTATGAGCCAAGCTTTGCAGGGAGTTCCCGCAGAAAATTTCAAACCTGCTTCATCTTTTGAGCGGCCTTAGTTATCAGTTGACAGTTGACAGTTGACAGTTGACAGTTGAGCGAAGGAAGAGTTAAAAGTTGACTGTTGATTGTTTAGCGAAGGAATAAGGAAGAATTAAAAGTTAACAATTAACAATTAACAGTTAACTGTTGAGCGAAGGAATAAGCAAGGAGAAAAGAAGTAATGGGTAATTACCAACTGTCAACTGTCAACTGTCAACCGTCAACTGTCAACTGTCAACTGTCAACTGTCAACTGTCAACTGTCAACTGTCAACTGTCAACTGTCAACTGTCAACTTATGATTGTCAACTTATGATTGTTTTTCCAGCTCAGATTTCATCCGCTCCAGCGTTGAGTTCATTTGCTCAAACATCTGCTGGGGCGTGATACCAAATTGATTGAGCT
The DNA here is from genome assembly GCF_036701775.1 of Microcoleus sp. N9_A2. Classification (NCBI taxonomy): domain Bacteria; kingdom Bacillati; phylum Cyanobacteriota; class Cyanophyceae; order Oscillatoriales; family Microcoleaceae; genus Microcoleus; species Microcoleus sp. N9_A2. The sequence goes on from NZ_JAUBRH010000031.1 coordinate 33,594, forward strand.
GTGTTTTTAACTGCTCTACAGTCATCTGAGCCATGAAGTCCTCAGAAAGCTCAAAGCGCTTCATAAAAATACGGTAGCGCTCCATCATTGATTCCATCTGAGCGATGAACATTTTCTTGCCTTCGCGATCGAATTTGCCGTAATTGCCACCTAGTTTGATGAGAGATTGATAGTCTTCAAACAACAGCTTGGCTTCTTGCTGAACAATTTCTGAATCAAAAAATCCCATAGCTTTCCTAATTTTTTAATATTCTACTAATTTTGATCGAGGCGAGAAATGCCCGCTGCTTTTTCTACCATTTTATCAGTTGCCGGAGGAAGTCCCTACCCCTTAAGGCGCAAGAATAAGTAGAAATTTCCGTACAGCATAAGGCATGGGCATGGAGCATTGGGCATTGGGCATTGGGCTTGCGATGTCAACAGTCAACAGTCAACAGTCAACAGTCAACAGACTTCAAACTTGCCCGATGCGTTCTAGAGGCCAAAACCGCACTACAGCGCGGCCGATGATGTTCTGCTTAGGTAAAAATCCCCACCTGCTGGAGTCGTTGCTGTTGTTGCGGTTGTCTCCCATCACAAAGTATTCATTTTCTGGGACGCGATAAGGTCCCCACTGGTATTTAGGAGGTTCGGCAATATATTTTTCGACCAGGGGTTTGTCGTTGAGATAAACTAAACCTTTTTTAACGGCGACGGTTTGACCGGGTAAGCCAATTACCCGCTTGATGAATGCTTGGTCTTGGGTAAAGCCTTGTTCTTGCAACTTTTCGGGAGGGGCAAATACTACGATGTCGCCAGTTTTGGGAGGTTCGAGGTAGTAGGAGATTTTTTCGACTACGACGCGATCGCCCACGTGCAAAGTTGGTAGCATAGAATCTGACGGTATGTAGCGCGGTTCCGCGATTAACGCTCGAATCACTATTGCTAAAGTCAAAGCAATAATCACTATCTGAAGATTTTCTCGCTGTGACTTCCACGCTTTCTGCCACCAGGTTTCAGGCGGATTTTCTGCTACTTCTGTACCCAACTTATTTTTTTCAGATGTCATGAAAGTCCTCGCTATATAGTTGCCACTAATTATCTGATTAAGCTCATCAGCATTTAAATTGCATCTCAAGAAATAATCAAACCATGAGCTGGCTGGACAAGCGAACCCGCCCAAAATACACAATTTAAATGCAGTACAGCTTACCATTGAAGTATGTCGCTGTTAATTACTAGACTTGAAGTGCAGGCATTCGCAAACAGTCTTGAAATTATCTGCGTTTATCTGCGTTTATCTGCGGTTTCCCTATCAATCAAAAATTTATGCAATAAGTCTACTCTTGATATTAACTCATAAAAAAGGCAGAGAATTTAAATTCTCTACCTTTTTTATGTGAGGATTTCGAGTGATTTGCGATCGCGAGATTAGTTATTTCACAACTTTACTCCCGATGCGATCGCACGCCACTCAACCTTACTCAGCACCTTGGGGCAGCAATTCCCGCTTTTGACCTTGCAGCACCTTAACAATTCCGGCTTCATCCACATCCACAACAGCGGTATCGCCATCTTTGATGCGGCCAGAAAGGATTTCCTCAGCCAAACTGTCTTCCAACAACCGCATGATAGCGCGGCGCAGGGGTCGAGCTCCGTAGCTGGGGTTGTAGCCTTCTTCTACCAGCCTTTCTTTGAATTTCTCGGTCACTTCCATCGTGATTCCCTGTTCTGTCAAGCGGCCGAACACTTCTTTGAGCATGATGACGGCAATTTCCTTGACTTCTTCCTTGTTCAACTGACGGAAGACGATAATTTCGTCAAGTCGGTTGAGGAATTCTGGGCGGAAGTAGTTCTTGAGTTCTTCGTTAACCAAAGAGCGAATGCGGTTGTAAGTAGCATCGGCTTGGTTGTCGCTGAACTCGAAGCCGAGGCCACCGCCACCTTTTTCAATCACCTTAGAACCGATGTTGGAAGTCATAATCAGCAGCGTATTTTTGAAATCTACGGTGCGACCTTTAGCATCTGTTAAGCGGCCGTCTTCCAATATTTGCAGGAGCATATTGAAGACATCGGGGTGGGCTTTTTCGATTTCGTCGAACAATACGACGGTGTAAGGACGGCGGCGGACTGCTTCTGTGAGTTGTCCGCCTTCGTTGTAACCGACGTACCCTGGCGGCGAACCGATAAGTTTGGAGACGGTATGACGTTCCATGTATTCGGACATATCCAGCCGAATCATCGCGTCTTCGGAACCGAAGAAGTAACCGGCTAGGGCTTTGGTCAATTCGGTTTTGCCGACGCCTGTGGGCCCGGAGAAGATGAAACTGGCGATCGGGCGATTGGGATTTTTCAACCCAACGCGAGCGCGACGAATGGCGCGGGAAACGGCTTTCACTGCTTCTTCTTGGCCGATCAAACGCTGGTGCAAGGTATCTTCCATGTGCAGCAGTTTTTCGGACTCAGATTCAGTTAGTTTGTTGACCGGCACGCCCGTCCAGCTTGCCACGATTTGAGCGATGTCTTCTTCGGTAACTACTGGCGATGGGTCGGTGTCGCCACGGGCCGCCGAGTCGGTTTTTTTGGCTTGGGAAATAGCGCGAATTTCGGCTTTGATGGTCATTTCTCGATCGCGCAATTCGCCCGCTTTGTCAAAGTCTTGAGAACGCACCGCTTCGTCTTTATCTTTCAGGACTTTGCGGAGTTCCTTATCAAGTTCTTTGGCTGCGGGGGGAAGTTGAGAGTTGATCAGGCGGACTCTCGAACCTGCTTCGTCTACCAAGTCAATTGCTTTGTCTGGGAGGAAGCGGTCAGAGATGTAGCGGTGAGAGAGTTTGGCTGCGGCTTCGAGGGCTGTATCCAAGATTTTCAGCTTGTGGTGCTGTTCGTAGCGTTCCCGCAGACCGAAGAGAATCTCGATCGTCTCGTCTACAGTCGGTTCGCCGACCATCACGGGCTGGAAGCGTCGCTCTAGGGCGGCATCGCGCTCGATGTGCTTGCGGTACTCATCGAGGGTTGTAGCGCCGATACACTGGAGTTCGCCTCTAGCCAAAGCTGGCTTGAGAATGTTAGCTGCGTCGATCGCACCTTCCGCCGCACCAGCACCGATCAAAGTGTGCACTTCGTCAATCACTAAAATCACGTTACCCGCCGTGCGGATTTCGTCCATGATTTTTTTGAGGCGTTCTTCAAATTCCCCCCGGTATTTTGTACCGGCGACGAGCAGGCCGATGTCGAGGGTGACGACGCGCTTGTCTTCGAGAATGTCTGGGATATCGTTGTTAGCGATGCGCTGGGCCAGGCCTTCGGCGATCGCGGTTTTGCCGACTCCGGGTTCGCCGATCAGTACCGGGTTATTTTTGGTACGGCGACCGAGGATTTGAATTACCCGTTCGATTTCTTTTTGCCGACCGACTACGGGGTCAAGCTTACCATCGACGGCCATTTGAGTCAGGTTGGCTCCAAATTCATCGAGGGTTGGGGTTTTGGTGCGAGCGCCGCCGCCCGTGGCTGCGACTTCTGCGGTTTCTCCCAGCATCCGAATCACTTGGGTGCGGACTTTCGACAAGTCTACTCCCAGATTTTCCAGGACTCTGGCCGCTACTCCTTCACCTTCGCGAATCAGGCCGAGCAGCAGGTGTTCGGTGCCTATATAGTTGTGTCCGAGTTGGCGGGCTTCTTCGAGGGACAGTTCTAGAACCCGCTTGGCGCGCGGGGTGAACGGAATTTCGACTGCTACGAAGCCCGAACCGCGCCCGATGATTTTTTCGACCTCAATCCGAGCATCTTTGAGGTTAACCCCCATTGATTTGAGGACTTTTGCCGCTACTCCGGTTCCTTCCCCGATCAGACCCAGGAGGATCTGTTCTGTCCCTACGAAGTTGTGACCCAGGCGGCGAGCTTCTTCCTGGGCCAACATGATTACTTTTATTGCTTTTTCTGTGAAGCGTTCAAACATGGTTTATTCCCACCTGCTATGTGCCCGTTTTGAGGTCACGCTCGCACGACGAGCGTTTTTGTTCGAGTTTTAACTCGTGATGCTAATTCTAGCGCGACACTCCCACCGCTCTGCCGCACTCGGCTGCGGTTGCAGATTCCAGGCTCATGTTGCAGGGTGGCTTTCAACTGGGAAGACCCAAATGGTGGCTGACCTACAACCTCCCCTAGACTGCAAGAAGATTGCTCTTCTCGGTCTGTGCCCAACCTACGACTGCGTATTGATGGATTCTAGCACAATCTTTTTGGCTGTCATGCAGGTGCAAAGGTGATAATTCTCGAAGTACAGGACGGGTTTTGTACAAAACTTATTAGTTAGATTCACGATCGATCCCCTAAACTCACCCTTAATCTGTTGTCCATCTCAAGAATCTGTTGGTATATGAGAGGGAGAGCGAGCTGGGCTTTCTTTATCTAAAAATATTGCCCCCGATCCGTTGAAGATTTGGGTAGTCTTCATGCTGTCAGTTGTGCGATCGCTCTTGAGCAATTAGTGAGTGTTGCTACACTCCGAGGAGTTTGGCTCAGACTATACTCAACACGGTCAAAGACCTTGCTTTCGTAGCAGAGTGCTTTTTGTCGTTAGCATATCTGACTTGAAAGTTTGGAACTTCAACGTTAGAAAAAATCTAAATTTTGTTTAAGGCGTAGTGAAAGTCAATCATGAATACTAGAAAGTTAGATGACCAGGTACAAAGTACCGAAGATCGATCGATCGAAGTTGCAGGTAAATCCCAGGATGGAACCACAGCAACTTCCGCCGCTTCAAAAACAGAATTCAATGCAGAACACCTAGGACGTGTCTACTTTATACGGCACGGTGAAAGTACCAGTAACGAGCGCAACATTTTTGCAGGAGTTCTGGATGTTGACCTGACAGGATTTGGTAGATTGCAGGCGCGCCGTGCAGGTGTCGATTTGAAGAAAAAAGGTACAAAGTTTGACGCAGTATATGTCTCCCACATGAGACGCGCACGGCAAACCTGCGAAATCGCCCTTGCTGAAAGTCAAGCACTAAAGTCGCCAAATACCCCGGTTGAGATAGACCATCGAATTAGCGAAAAATCCTTTGGCATTTTTGCGGGCCGCAACCTGAATCTGCTGCGTCTAGCCCTGGGCTACGAAGGCTTCGAGGAAATGTTGCATTCACATAACGAAGCACCCCCGGCTGGCGAAAAGATTGCCCAAGTTTATTCTCGCGCTGCCCGTTTCTACGAAGACAAAATAGTACCGCACTTGGAACGCGGAGAAACAGTTCTAGTAGTGTGCCACCAATATGTATTGGAGCCTCTAGCACTTTATTTAAGCGGTCTGCCGCCTACTGCTTATAAACACCTGAAACTCCCCAACGGTAAAGCTCTCAGCGGTGTGGATCTCGTCAAGTTTCGGGACAAGGAATCCGGCGGTGCTGCTTCCCTGCGTAAAGAGATCAACGATCTTTCAATTATGTGGGCGATTTTGATCTATGCCGCCGCCTTTTTGCTGGGAAGTTTGGTAGGGGCAATCAGCGGCGCAGCAGGAGGGATTCCGTCAGCCCTATTTCGAGCGATCGTCGTTGTGTGTCTTGCCGCTTCAACGTTTTATACTTACCTGGACATTGACTTTGCCGCGAGTAAACGCAAAGTAACTTCAACTGTGAAGTATCTAGTTTACGGGTGGATGGCAGTGCGATGGGTAGTTGGGCTATTTTTAATATTTTCTGGACTTTTGTATCAGACCGAAGCTGATTTGTACAAAGTTTTGTGGGTGCTGTTTTGGATGGTTCCGCCAGCCCTGACTTCCCCAGTTTTATCAGTGCTTTGGGGCGGCAATCTTTATCCGTCGGCTCTCTTGTCAAGAACCCTATCAATCGTTGCTCCACTGGCGCTTCTGGCTACATTGAAGGTTGCCAATTTACCCATTAACGTTGACAGCCTGATCTTTTTCGGTGTCATTCTAATTCTAGGTCTGGCAATACCGGGTGCGATCGCCCAGTTTTGGCGCGACAAATCCCCGGTGGAATCAAACCACCACAGTAAAAACTGGAAATTTATCGGTGTGCTTGCTGTCGCATTCATGGCTTTGGCAACCGGGTTTCAGTTTACTCCGGCAACATTCCTCAGCGATATATTTTCCTCAACGGATACAGCGCGATCGCTAGCTTGTCTGCAACAACTGGCAATTGCAACTTTGGTATTTGTCTCGATGCGCGTAGTAGCTACATTAACCTCAATAGTGACAAAGGGCAAGCTAAGCAAGGCAGAAGCTCGGGATGCTTATATCCTGCTTGTGAACCCAAACTTTTTCCTTTGGGCTGCTCTTTTCATCGGAGTTAGTGCAACTGCAAATCCCGAAGCCGTAAAATATGCAATTTTTTGGGCAGCGCTGGGGTTCTTCTGCATACCACTCATCGAACAGATATTGTTCATGAATTCATTTGGCAATGACATATTGAGAGAAACCCTGCGTTCTTCGAGAGTGGCAACAGCAGATATCAAAAAGCTGTTCCTGCAATTGGATACGGATGGCAGTAAGTCGCTAGAACGACCTGAGATTATGGAGCTGTTAGGCCTAATCGAAGATATGACAACAGGCGAACGTAGCTCTGAAGAAGTCAGAAGTTACATCACTGATTATCTTTTTAATACTCTTGACTCCGATAAAAATGGCAGTGTTGATTTAGCAGAGTTAGAAGAGTACATATCAACCTATGGGTTAGTTGCTAACCTGAATGTGGTATCTGCTACTGCATCCCCAGGTGGAGCATAAGTGGCGATCGCCCACAGTTGATATTAATTGAGCTGACAGAATTTTGGGAAATTCTGTCAGCTCCAAGTTCAAGACAGGAGCAATTTACAGATTCAGTCGCTCCACAGTACATCAAATTTTCTATTTAAAAACATAGTTTTGGAATGAACTTGTGAGATATCAAAATCGGGAGAATTTAGCAAATGTCACGTTATAAAATTCGAGCAATTATCCTGACAGCAGTCGTTTGTGTTGCTGTGGTATGGACGACTCCAGTGCGATCGCAGGAGCAAGAGCCAGCTCCCGATGACAACACTCCAAAGGAAAAGGTGGAACAAGTTAAACCAGAGAAACCACCAGACCCCAAAGCAGCAACTACTACCAAAGCTCTGAATATTCCCGTTGATGAACTGAAAATCCTCGTTAAGCCGCTCACTCTCGAAGAACTCCGAGACGAGGCAGCAGCGTGGATGCTTGTGCTCCAAAAAAAAGCCCACGAAATCAGCGAAGCTGAAGTTACCATCAAGCGCGAGAATCAAGCCATCAGCCAAGAACAAGAAGGCATTGATTCCCTAGAAAAAGCCACGCAAGCCCTGGAAGCGGCCGAGCAAGCTCAAAAAGGTGCTGCCCCTGGTTCGTCACAATATCTAGAAGGAACGAAAAAGGTAGAAGAAGCCAAAGAAAGCCTCAAAAAAGCCCAGTCAGCAGTCGAGAAATCGAAAATAACCAAAGCCGAATTAAAACAAGACGAGACATCGAATAAGACGCTGGAAAAAGCTCAAAAAACCGGTGACTTAGAAACAGCCAAACAAACTCTTGATAAAATAAAGGCCGATCGAGATCGGAGCGTTGCGGACTCTCTAGCTTATTCCGAGGCGAGCAAAACGATCGAAAAACTAGAAGCAGCGATCAAAGCCTTCGAGTCGGCCCAAGAAGCTCAAAAAGGTGCCCCTCCCGATTCACCGCAATACGAGCAAGCCACCCAGCAGGTCGAAAAAGCCGACGAAGCCCTCAAACAACTGCTCAAAGATATTGGGGCTACTGTAACAGGGCAATCGTCCCAAGAGCGAGACAACGCCACAGCCGCCGTTGAAAACACCGAAATTAAAAATAACGGCGAAGAGAAAGTTGCTGGGGAGCCCGGAGTCGTCAACAACCAACAGAACCTCCAACAAAAACAACAGGAACTCAAAAAAACGACCGAAAATTTGCAAAAGAGTACCGATGCGGAGTCTGCTGCAAAGAACCAACTCGTACTCACTGTTACCGAACTCCAGTCGCAGCTAACGGCGATCAACGATCGCTTTAACGTCATCTTAGAAGAACTGGAGAAAAAAGGTGGCGATCCCAAGCCCTACCGCCAGTACACTAAAGCAGTTATGAGTATCGATGTCGATACCAAAGATACCCAAGGTTTGGGCGTGCGACTTCTGGCTTGGGCCAAAGCTGAAGAAGGTGGGCTGCGCTGGGCGGGAAATACAGGGAAGTTCGTCGGGATTGTGATTGTTTCCGTCATTGTCTCTCAAATCCTCGGCGCCATCCTCAACCGACTGCTGGCGCTATTCGGTGGCACATCGAGAATCATGCGTAAATTTATCGTGATGCTGGTCAAGCGGGGCGGAGTTGTGGTCGGGTTTCTAGTTGCTCTGACAGCGCTGGAAGTCAGCCTCGGTCCAGTTTTAGCCCTGGTTGGAGGTTTGAGTTTCATTTTGGCGTTCGCGCTGCAAAGCAACCTGGGTAACATAGCCAGCGGCTTGATGATTATGGCTTACAAGCCCTTCGATGTCGGTGACGAAATCAAACTCGGCGAACTCTGGGGATGGGTAGAGTCCATCACCTTAGCTAACACGAAAATTCAAGGCCTTGACGGTCAAATGTTTAACGTTCCTAACAACACAGTTTGGGGGGACACTATCGAAAACCTGAGTCACAGTCCAACTCGTAAATTTACACACTGCTTGCGGATTGGCTTTGATGAAAACCTGGGTAAAGTGGAGCAATTGCTCGTAGAAATTCTCAAATCGCATCCCAAAGTTTTAGCAGTTCCAGCCCCCAGCACCCAAGTGTGGAGCATTGAAGATTACTACATCAGTCTGAAGGCCGATGGGTGGGTGAAAAAAGAGGATTTTTGGACAGTCCATTCAGACGCGATCCGGATGATTCGGGAACGGTTCAACTCTGAAGGTATCCAACTTGCTGCTATCCCCAAAAGTATGGATGTATCAGAACCAGATGATGGTAATGGCAAAATTCCCCATCTTGTTTCGGAAACGTCTGTGCATCGTCCGGCAAGTTTGCTTTCAGATAGCCCTAAAGATTAACCAAGGAAAATACACCAATGAAATTAGACAAGTTTGTAGTAGCACAAAACATGGCATTTTTAATAGCCATTCCCCCAGAAAGTAATTTGGCGAAGTTACTCTCCTTTTGCTTGGCGACAAAGGTTAGAAAAAATACGACCGGAACAGACATTTTAAGGCTCACCTGTGAGCTAATGGAAAATCCATCTAATTTGCCTTATTGGACGCAGGACGTGATGGGACTCGATTTAGATTACAGTAGTGAAGAGTGGAAAGCTTTGGGAGAAATGGGCATCAAGGATGCAGAAGACTTTATGGCTACCCTGTCGCAAGAGTTGGAAAATTTGAGTTTGTAATATCTGGCCCTGGCGTCAGCAAAGAAACTCTCAGGTTCCAAACACTCTATCAAAAGCATTCATTCAGAGCCGGATAGTTAAAAAACCCTGTCTTGAGACAAGGGAGCGTCAACTTTCAATCAAGGAACAAAAATATGTCTTTAAATGTTGAACTGTTAGAGCAAAGTTTCGAGCAAATCAAACCTCGCGCCAATGATTTCGTAGCTAGCTTCTACGAAAACCTGTTTGCAGCTCACCCGGAAGTAAAACCGCTGTTTGCCCACACTAACATGGTAGAACAACGGAAACATCTGATAGCTGCTCTAGTCTTAGTGATCCAAAATCTCCGTAAACCAGAAGTTTTAGGGAAAGCTCTCAAAACTTTAGGAGCCAAACACGTTGGATATGGGACAATTCCCCAACATTACCCCGCAGTTGGAGAAGCACTACTGATGACTTTTGAACAGTATCTCCAGCAAGATTGGACTATTGAAGTCAAACAAGCCTGGGTAGATGCCTTAACAGCAATTACCGCTCTGATGTTAAACGGTGCAGAAGAAGATTATGCACCTCTAGAAACTCTGTAAAAAGCATTAGTAAGCGCTGGACAGTCCAGAAATCCCGGTCTTTATACAAGGGATCGTCAACTTTCAAGAGAGAAACAAAAATATGTCTTTAAATGTTGAACTTTTAGAACAAAGTTTTGAGAAAGTTAAACCTCGTGCTGATGAATTTGCCGCTAGCTTCTACGAAAAATTGTTTGCAACTCACCCAGAGTTGAAACCCCTGTTTGCCACAACTGATATGGCAAAGCAACAGAAGAAGCTGATTAATGCTCTGGTTTTAGTAGTAGAAAATATCCGCTCTCCAGAAGCTTTGGAGCCTGTTCTAAATGCCTTGGGAGGCAGACACATCGGTTATGGAGTAATTCCCAAATATTACGGTCCAGTTGGAGATGCACTGCTGAGTGCTTTGGAGCAGTCTCTCCAGCAAGATTGGACACCTGATTTAAAGCTGGCGTGGACAGATGCCTACAGAGCTATTACTGCTTTGATGTTAAAAGGCGCAGGAGCAGTTTCTACACCTGAAAAAGTTCAATTAAAAATAGAGATAATTCCAGAGAAACCGGTGACTGTAGCAGCTAATCACCAACTAGAATCAGTTCCCGAAAAAGAGCCAGAGTTAGCCGTAGAGGTACTGGAAAGCAGTTTCGAGAAAATCAAACCTTGTGCTGATAAATTTGCCGCTAGCTTCTACGAAAACCTCTTCATGGCTCACCCCAATTTTAAACCGCTGTTTGCCAATATTGAGCTAGAAAAGCAACAGAAAAAACTCATAAATGCTTTGGTATTGGTAGTAGAAAATCTTCGCTCTCCAGAAGCTTTAGTACCAGTTCTCAATGCCTTGGGAGGCAGACACATCGGCTATGGGGTAATTCCCAAATATTATGGTCCAGTTGGAGACGCACTGCTGATGGCTTTTGAGCAGTATCTCCAAGAAGATTGGACTCCCGAAGTAAAGCTGGCGTGGACAGATGCCTACAGAGCAATTACAGGTTTGATGTTAAAAGGCGCAGGTGCAGATTCTTCACCAAATGTTGTCATAGATAAAAAAGATGTCACCTACCATCAGCCACAAGAATCAAAGACACAATTACTGAACGAATCTAAGCCAATCGCGCCGCAAACCGAGCAACAGAAAAAGCCTTTAGTATCAATTCAGTTGGATGGTGAAATTATCCAAAAAGCGCTCACGAACATAACTGATAGTTATCAGAAATTTCAAGAGCAATCACTCATTCAGCGATTGGGTGAAGTTCTCAAAGGAATTTTAGAAAAATTTATTGATAATTTTTGGACACAACCTGCCTGGTTAGTGGCTATTGTTTCAGCAGTTCTGTTCATCATAATTTATGTGGCGGCGGATGATAATTCTCTGATTGGAGAGGTTTTGCAGAGTGTGGATGCTCTTAGTATGGTCGTTGCTTTAATTTTATTCATTAAGGAAGCTCCGGATCGCAGAAAGCAATTTCATTACCAAGCTTGGAGTATAGTTGATGCAGCACACGGCGTAAAAGTTAGCTATGCAAGAATTCTGGCACTCCAAGATTTGAATGAGGATGGTGTTTCTCTGAGAGGTGTAGATGCTATTGGTGCAGAGTTAGTAGCTATTAATCTCTCTCGCGCCAATCTAAGTGAAACAAAATTGAGTGAAGCCGACCTCAGTAATGCTAATCTGAGCCACGCTAACCTCAATAATGCTAACCTCAGTCAGGCTAAATTGAGCGGTGCTAATCTCAGTGATGCCAACCTGAGTTTTGCTCGCTTGAGTCAGGTTAATCTCAGTAGTGCCAACCTCAGTGGCGCTAATTTAATTTGTGCAGACTTGAGTAACGCAAATATGAGCGGCGTCAATTTGACGAATGCTAGTTTGAGTGGTGCTAACCTGAAGAGTGCCTACCTAAGTGGTGCAAATCTCAAAGGTGCTAAAGTTAGCATTTCTGACCTGAGTGGTGCTTTGCTCGCAGGTGCTGTTATGCCTGATGGATCGAAGTATAAGTCTCTGGAAGATGGGGTCACAAATAAATAAATTGATGCCAGCTTTTTTATGACTTTGAGGTCTGCTTTTCTACTAAAATGGTGACGACCCCTTGAGGAGAAAAGCTTTGGCTTACTGAAATGCGATATGCGAAAGGGTGCATCTCAATGAATGCAAATATATACAAAAAGCGCTAACATAAAAACCTAGTAAAAATACCAAAAAAAGGGGCTTTTCCGTACTTATTGTGCTAAAATGTGGTTTTTCCTTATCCTTACTTGGTATGCTAAACATACCTGTCCGCTAGCCTAAAAGCTTTGATAGGTAATAAGTGTAGTCATTATCCTTAGCATTTGAGGCTAAGAATACGGGCGACCCACGGCTAGAACCCTTTATTGTACAGCCAAGTTATGATGCTTAATTACAAGTTAAGCATAACAGGTAATCAAGAGCCACTCTCGATCGCCAAATGCCAGTTTTTCTGATGCAGCCGATCGCAAATTTGCACTTTTTCAACCCCCAAATACTTCTGAAATTCGGGTTTTTCAATGCCGCTGCGCCACATAATTACAGCATCTTCTCCTGTATCTGCGTAGTATCGCTTGCGCCGTCCTGCCTCTTTAAAGCCAAATTTTTTGTACAGAGACAGTGCGATCGAATTAGATGCTCGCACTTCTAAAGTTGCCCGTTCTAATTGTCTGCGGTTTGCCGATGTTAGCAAAACCCAAAGCAGAGCTTGTCCCAAACCCTGACCTTGAAAGCGCGGATCGATCGCCAAAATTGTAATATGAGCTTCTTCTAAAATTGCCCACAGACAACCCAAACCGATGAGCGTTTGGGTTGTCTGTAGGGGCGGTGCCCCGGTGCCCGCCCGGTTTTGAGGGGAGAAAATATCAAAAGGATCGAGTTCGCTGTCCAATTTTTCTGAGGCGCAGTCTGCTGTTTCCGATGCCCACAAACCCAATAAATCGCTGTTAGGACTGTCTAACTCGCGTCTGTAGCCTTCGATCGTCCAAAGTCCGCCAAAACAGAGGCGATCGAGTTCGACTGCACTGTTGAGGTCTTCGGTGGCAAGATGTTTAATTTGTAGAAAACGCACGGCTGTAAATTGTACACTGGAAAACACAGTAGCGATTAGCTGTTTGTTGCTAGTTTTGAGTCATGACTCACAAGTCTCCAGACATTAGTCTACTGCCAACGACCAATGACTGCTGATTAATGACTGCCGACTGCTGACTGCTGATTAATGACTGCTGACTAATAACCTAGGATAGTTATTGCGCGATGGTATCAACTCAATCTTTCGGGGTGGAATCGGGACTTAAGTATCTGTCTGAGACTCAACAGGCTCTGCAAACTCGATCGCCCAATCAAGAACTGTTACCGCTGACAGCCCGCGTTAACAGCCGAGACCGGCTGGAAATCGGAGGCTGCGAAGTGACAGCTTTGGTGGAGCAATTTGGCTCGCCGTTGTATATTTTAGACGAAGAAACGCTGCGGGCGGCTTGCAGCCAGTACCGGGATGCTTTTAAGCGTTACTATCCGGGCGAATCTCAAGTGCTCTATGCTTCTAAAGCTTGGAGTTGTTTGGCAGTTTGCGCGATCGCAGCTTCGGAAGGTTTAGGCATAGATGTCGTATCCGCCGGAGAAATCTACACTGCACTGCAAGCCGGCGTCAGTCCCGACAAAATCTACTTCCACGGTAACAACAAGTCCCGCGAGGAACTGCGGCTAGCTGTCGAAAGCGGCTGCATTACCGTAGCCGACAATTGGCGGGATTTAGAGACTCTAGCAGAGTTGGGAGAATCCGGTGTCAGCAGCCTCACAGGTGAGCCGACACGAGTTATGGTACGGTTTACTCCTGGAATTGAGTGTCACACCCACGAGTACATTCAGACGGGTCAAATCGACAGTAAATTTGGCTTCGATCCCAATTCGCTCGATCGAGTATTTAAGTTCATCAGCGAACAGCCGTCCTTATATTGTGTGGGAGTGCACGCTCACATCGGCTCTCAGATTTTTGAACTGCAACCCCACGACGACTTAGCCGAGGTCATAATTCAGGCCTTGACAAAAGCACAAAGTTATGATTTGCCTGCGACAGAAATTAATATTGGCGGCGGGTTGGGCATTCGCTATACTGAGACGGACGATCCTCCTAGCATTGACGATTGGGCTCGGACAATTTGCACCGCAGTGGTAGCAGCTTGCGAGCTGCAGCAATTGCCATTACCGAAATTGCTTTGCGAACCGGGGCGATCGCTCGTGGGTACAGCCTGCGTTACAGCTTACACCGTAGGTTCTAAAAAAGTAATTCCGGGAATGCGGACGTATTTAGCTGTGGATGGGGGAATGTCGGACAATCCGCGTCCTATTACCTATCAATCAGTGTATCGAATCCTCGCAGCCGGCAAAATGCGCGATCCCTTAACGGAAACAGTGACAATTGCTGGAAAACACTGCGAGTCAGGCGATGTTCTGATTAAAGATGCTAAATTGCCAGAGTGTCACGCCGGAGATATTCTCGCCGTTACGGCGACAGGAGCATACAATTACAGTATGTCTTCTAACTACAACCGAGTACCCCGACCGGCAGCGGTTTTAGTGAAAAATGGGGAAGTTAACACGATTTTACAGCGGGAAACTTACCAGGATTTGCTGAGGCTCGATCGCCTTCCTGAACGACTCGGAGTTCAAAAGTAAAAACTTAGAAGTTAAAAGTTAAAAGTTAAAAGTTAAAAGAAAGACAATCCATGTTTACTTAGTGATGATTGCCTTTTCACTTTTAACTTTTGCCTTGTTCAGTCACACGATTGGATTGACACTCCCCTGTCTAAAAACACGGGGATTTTCAGCATATTCCTTATAACAACTGTTCATGGTTCACGGGTTCGAGTGCATCACGGTTCGCGGTTCACAGGCGGTAGCGTTCGATGAACCATGAACAATCAACAATCTGGCTTTGACTTGGCCCTGGTTCAGTCCTTATTGATTCAAGGGATCGATATTGGACTGGTTTTTGCCCTTGCGTATTTGGTGCTCGTCATTGTTGGCGAGCGCAGAACGCTGTGGATGGTACGGGGATTTATCATTTTGATGCTGGCGGCGGCGGTGAGCAACTGGGCTGGATTGAGGCTGTTGCACGTTGCCCTCAACAGCTTGGTGACTGGTTCGGCTGTGGCAATGGCGGTAATATTGCAATCGGAGTTTCGCCGATTTCTGGAACAATTGGGTCGGGGGGAATTTCGGCAATTGTTTGGACGCGATCGCCGACCAAATCCCGAACCGGACAGCGTAATAGATGAAATTGTGGACGCAGTAAAAGAACTTTCGCAAAACCGCACGGGCGCTTTACTAATTATAGAAACAGATTCTCCGATCGACGATCGAGATTTTTCGGTGCCGGGACTCAAGCTAAATGCTGAAGTTTCTAAAGAATTGTTGCAGACAATCTTTCAGCCGCAAACTTTGCTGCACGACGGAGCTGTTTTGATTCGAGGTTCGCGGATCGTGTCGGCGGGGGTAATTTTGCCTTTGTCCGATCGCACTGCGTCGCGGCAGTTGGGAACCCGCCACCGGGCTGCGATGGGGATTACGGAACGGGTGCAAGCTTGCGTGTGCGTGGTGGTGTCGGAGGAAACGGGTTCTATTTCTCTGGCGCAGATGGGAATTTTAAATCGACCTTTGACTAGCAACAAACTTAAGGAATTGCTGGAAGCAAAGCTGTTTCCGTCCGAGGGAGAAAGAGCTGTGGCTCCAATTCCGATCGGCAATTTCGGACGGCAGATAGGATTGAAGGGAGTGACGCTATTAAAGCGGATACTGCGCCGTTAGTCGGGTAATCGGGAGAAACCATGAGTCAAGGAATTTGCTTGGAAAAGTTGCCTGCGGATCTACAACTAGAACTACTGCCTAAGCACATCGCAGTGATTATGGACGGGAACGGGCGCTGGGCTAAGAATAAGGGGTTGCCGCGGATTGCGGGCCACCGCCGAGGAGCTAGCGCTCTCAAGGAATTGCTGCGCTGCTGCAAAGATTGGGGGATTCCAGCTTTAACGGCCTATGCTTTTTCGACGGAGAATTGGGGGCGGCCGGCCGGGGAGGTGGATTTTTTGATGAGTTTGTTTGAGGGGAAGCTGCGGCAAGAATTGCGGGAGATGGTGGACGAGGATGTGCAAATTCAATTTATGGGGAATTTGCAGGCTTTGCCGAAGTCTTTGCAGGCGGAAATCGAGCGTTCTGTGACGGCAACTCAGCACAATCGTGGGATTCTGTTTCGGGTGGCGACGAATTACGGCGGCCGCCAGGAGATTGTACAGGCTTGTCGGGCGATCGCCACTCAGGTGAAAGAGGGCAAGTTGCAGCCGGAGGAGATTGATGAGGTTTTATTTAAACGCTATTTGTATACTGCTGATGTTTGTGACCCGGATTTGCTGATCCGGACGAGTGGGGAAATGCGGTTGAGCAATTTTTTACTATGGCAAATGGCTTATGCGGAAATTTACATTACTGAGACGCTGTGGCCGGATTTTGATCGATCAGAGTTTCACCGCGCTTTGTCTACTTATCAGCAACGTAACCGCCGATTTGGCAAAGTCTAACGATTTGGGATTTTAGATTTGGGATTTTAGATGAATTTTTCAGTTGCCAAGTAGGTAGATTCTGAAATGTATTTCTCAATCTAAAATCTAAAATCGCCAATCTAAAATCAAATTAGGGGCCGGAGAAAACGGCAGCTTCAATGTCCTGACGTGAGAGCGAGTATTTGAATGCTCGCTGAATGTCTTGGCCGTCGGCTCCAGCATCGATGTAGCGGATGGTGAGTTGGTCAAGATCGAGGGAGAGTTCTGCTTTCCATGTAAGTTGCTCGATCTGCCAGCAGTGGAGTTCTCGCCGATCTTGCTGGCAGCCGCGGCTTTTTAGCCACTGCTCGATTTCCGGGAGTGGATGGTTGTACAAAGGAGTGTCAGCGGAAGGAAGAGTCATGGGATTTTAGATTTGAGATTTTAGATTTGAGATTGGGGATTTTCGATTGAGGATTTCCGACTTTAGATTGGAGATTTGGGGTTTGAGGCTTTAATTGCCGCGAATTAAGCCGATCGTGATCGCCAGTACCAAACATCCGATTAAGGTAGCTCCCATGATCAACAGGGCGAACATTTCTCCTGGAGAAAGAGGTCGATCCGTGGGATCTAGGTAAGCGGAGTTGGAAGTTTTTTTGCCGGAGCCGGAAACCGGAGTCTCGAAGCCTGGGGGCGGCCCAATCACGTTCAGGCGAGAATAGCCTATTTTGAGGTCGTAGGCGAGGCGACGTTCTGGGTTGCTGAGGGTGGCGTAGGCATTGTTGAGTTGCTGAAATTTGGCGGTGGCGACGGAGGGCGGCAGCTCGGTGGTATCGGGATGGTAGAGTTTGCTCAGTTCCCGGTACGATCGCCGAATTTCGATTACTGAGGCTGAAGGATGCAGCCCTAACAAGCTGTAATGAGTGGAACCCAAGGGGGTTTTTCCGGGTATTTTTTGACTTTTGTTTTTTGCAGTTGCCTCGTTTCCTGCCACCGAAGCCCCTCTCTGCCTATTGTTAATAATATTTGGTTATTTTAGCTGAAATCTGAAGGAACAGGAATTAACCACAGAGGGCGCAGAGAACGCAGAGGGAAGAATTCTCAATTCTCCCGTTCTTCGTCTGTTTCTGCTGTCACGCTGTTTTTTATTCTTTATTGGGGTTGACTTTTTCGGAAGAATGTGAATTAGCGAGGGCTAGCACTGGGGCGTCGGTGGGTTCTGGTCGATCAATACTGTGTTCGCCGTCAATGGGGAGCGGGCAAGAAATCAACTCTGTGACGATCCGATCGCCCAGAGCATCTTCCCAATCCTGCAACTGCTCTCTGGCTGCGATCGGGGAATTGACAGCGACATCTACGCCCATTTGGTGCAGGTTAAGGCTGTGAGTGGTCGATCGGCGGTTGACAAACTCCACCAGCCAAACGCTCAATCCGACTGCAGCCATCAAAGGCAACACAATCCTGTAATCGCGGGTTAATTCAAACATCAACAAAATGGCTGTCAGCGGTGCTTTGGCGCTGCCGGCGAGGATGGCGGCCATTCCCACCATTGCGTAGGCAGCAGGGCCTGCAACTCGATCGCTCAATGCCGGGATCATTTCCAAAAAGATGCCGTAAGCCGAACCCAGACAAGCTCCCAAAAACATCGCCGGAGCGAATATCCCCCCCACCAAACCGCTACCGAGGCTGATTGCTGTCACCGCCAGTTTGACCAATAGCAGCAACAACAGCAAAGGCAAGGAAAATTTCACATCTTGCAGCATGGCTTCAACTGTTTCGTAGCCTACGCCCAAAACTTGAGGAAACTGCAAAGCCACTAAACCGACAATCGCGCCGCCGAGGATCGGATGAAACGGGCGGGGCAGTCGTCCGAGCCAACCAAATCCTCGGATTTTTCCTTGAAAACAGCGATCGGTCAATTGAATTGCTTCTGTATAAGCTAGGGACACACAGCTCGCCAAAAGTCCCAATCCCATGTACAGAGGCAGTTCTAGCGGGCTACGGACATCGTAGACAGGCAAAGCAAAGGCCGGCTGAGATCCCAAACAAATTTGAGCGATCAGCGCCGAAACTACGGCAGAGAGCAAGACAACGCTGACTGAGGAAGTGGCGAAGGTGCTGCCGAGCACGACTTCTAGGGCAAAAAACACTCCGGCGATGGGAGAGTTAAACCCGGCGGATAAACCTGCTGCAGCTCCCGCGCCGAGGAGCAAGCGCTGCCGTTCTGGGGAGAGCTGCAAGACTTGAGCCAGCAGCATTCCGAAGTTGGCGCCGATTTCGACGCTGGGGGCTTCCGGGCCGAGGGATGCGCCGGTGCCGAGGGATACTGAGGCGGCCACCATTTTGGTGATGGGTTTGAGGGGGGAGAGTTCTTGCAGGCCGCGGGTGGCTGCAATTAACGATGACATATTCGGGCCAAAATCCCGAAACCGCCAGCGCATCAGCCCGATGATGACTCCGCCCAGGGTGGGAATGCAGGCTAGCGTCCAAGGGCCTTTCGAGGCGATCGCGCCCATGAAGTCTTCCAGCATCAGGCTGTGGATGAAGTGGATCAGGTAGTGAAAGGTGACGACGCCTGCGCCCGTAACTCCCCCTATGACTAGGGAGAGGATGAGCAGGAGGGTTTCCGGGCTAAGGTGCAGACGGTTGAACAGCGGGCTGAGGCGGGAGGCTTCGGGAGTTTCTGCGGTTGGATCAGGTGGCGGCAGATCCACAGGAGGGGTGGCTGTCATTGAACGGTTAATTCTTCTTTGAGAAGTTAGATAAATATTACAGTTTATTTCTTATTCTCATTTTGAGTGATTTTAGGGGAATTGACAAGCTATGCGATTTTAGATTTTGGATTTTAGATTGAAGAATTGAAGAATTGGGAATGAATGATGAATCGGGTGTTTGAGAGCGCGAGCATATAGTTATGTTTTTTGGGGGAATGATGTTAATTAAGATGTATTTTATGGCTGATTGTTTGGAACAGATGAGGGGCTTAAATGACAAATTAAGAAACTCAGTAGATTCGATATTATTGTATGCTCACTATATTGAAAAATTGAAGAGTTTTATATTTATTCCACGATACGGTTTTTGAATTCACACGGAAAACCGCAGATATTAGCGGATTAACGGGGATTAACGCAGATGCAATTCCAGATATTTTGGATTTTTGCAAGATGTTTTTTGCATTAGAATCTAAAATCTAAAATCACTTGATTGGTTGTTGTGCGGCCGGGATTCTGGGTCTGGGTTTGGCGATCGACATTAGCGGATCGCCGATGGTGGCGACTTTCCAAGGAGGCGATTCTAGCTGGCGGGCTGCCATTAAAAAGGGTGCGCCTCGTTTTAGGCGATCGACCATTATTTTAGGTGGAAGAAATGCAGATAACAAAGGTTCGTTGACGCTACCAACATATGCGTAAGCGCCATTTTGCAACCACCTGCCGGCAACGGTATTTGCATCATCTGGAGCGGATGCTGACCAACTGTGAATCATGTGGATTGCTGCGGGAAATTGCAGTTTTGGTATGTCGTCAACTACAGCATCGCCGTTACCGACTTGAAATGATTTTGGATAGCCTTTAGAATTCATCAATATTAAGTCAAATGTCCACGGTTTTGATGCTAAACTACGCCACTTTTGCAGGCTAGCTTCTGGTTGCTGCACTAATTCGACATTCAAGCCTATGCTTTTTAGTTCGCTAGCTGCTGACTCCATTTCGTATTTTCCCCAATTTCCTTCTTTGGGGTAGCTGTCATAAAGCATGGCTGTTTGGCTGTCGAGAAATATGGCACACATGGCTTGATAGATCGATCGCACTTCTGATCCGTAAATCCAGCCGGCGGCGGCCCACCGTTCGCCGTTGGGATGCCTTCCCAAACCGTCGGTAACAGCCCATTGTTCGTCTTTGTTTTTGGGGGATTGATATTTTACTGCTAGTTGTCGTACAATGGTGATTGTGTCGATCGCGTCTCCGAGTTGAGAGTAAAAATATCCGGTGGATTCGACGGCTTTGGTAACTGCTGTTTGCAGATTTTTCCACTGTGCATCATTGAGGTTATCGTTGGGTTTTCTGAAGTTACCTTCGAGAAATACTAAGGGTTGGCCGCGGGCTGCTGCTAAGGCAACTGCTGCTGTACGTGCGGGGTCGTTTTCTGATGTGATTACTACTCCTGGGGGTTCCCAGCCAAGTTCCTTCCATTTTGTTTTTAAGGTTTGAGCATCCGTGGCATCCCAGGCTGCTGCTGCGCTGTTGAGCATTAATTGTTGGAGTTTTTGACCTTTTGGGAGTTGCTGTTTGATGCTCGGCAAACGGACGATTTCTTCGGGTTGGAAGCGCTGCAAAAACATCGGCGTGTATTTTTTGTCTTCGATGAGAATGGGCCAGTTTCCTTTGAGATTCCATTTTTGGATTGCTGCTAAGAATGTGGCTTCGTCGGGGACTAAAACTATGCGGTTGACTGTTGGGATGTTGTCGCGGAGGATGTTGACTCGGAGGCCTGTTTGTACGGGCCAGGGTTCTTGTTTGGCTGAGGCGGGGAGTTGAAAGGATTTTTTGAAAAGGCGATCGCATCCGACACCGATTATTGCTAAGCTTGCAATCAGGGCGATCGTCAGGAATTTAAGTTTTAAGTTTTTTTTCATAAGGTGAAGAGAAGATCGGGATAAAACTCGATCGCCAACACTAGAAATTATGCGTATATTTTTATATAAGTAGCAAGTTTTCGAGCTATGACACAAAGAAAGATTGTAAGTGCGATCGGAATGGTGACTGTTTGTGCGATCGGCTTAGCAAATACGGGTTTAATAATTTTCGCAGCCAATGGTTCCTCAGTCAAGCATCAAGTCCGACAATTCATTGTAGCGAGAGAATGGAATGCCGGGGGTGCTAATTTGGAGGGGCTAATCTGCGGAATGCTTTGCTGTTATATACTAATTTGGCTGGGGCGAATTTAAAGGGTGCGGTGATACCTGACGGTACGCGGCAGGAATGAAAGTCAGTTGTCAGTTGACAGTTGTCAGTTGTTAGAGGAAAGGGCGATCGCGCCTGCAACCTTGATTTCCCGTTATTTGGTGAGGAAATGAAGGAGAAAGAATAATATGCACTAATGCAGCGATCGCTACGAATAGGTTGGCAATTTGCGGCATTGTAGTCTCCTTTATTTGATTTAAGTAATGAATAACATGAGAGGGATCGTCCTACTTAAGAATTCAAAACATCTCGATTTCTATGAATCAATCCCCAAAATTCTTCTTTGGTATTTCGATCTTCAAATCTGATAGCACCAGCCCTCACAAGTATTTTTCGTAGCTCGTCATCATCAAAACCACCTAACCTGTGCTTGATTGCTTTAAAACTACGTCTTTGCCAATTCTCATGCTCCAACAGTTGTCTGGCCACTTGTTCTGCCATAAATTCAGTTCGCATCTGGGCAAACTCAAACTTTATTCGTAAGGATTCAGGTCACTGAACTCCTTGCTGGGCAAAGACTTTAGCTCTGGAGCTTGATGCTCAATAAATATCTATTATCAATAAATGACGAAAAACTGTCATTTTTCGTCATTTATTGACAATCAACCACGAAGGACAAAAACCATTATTTTGCCCTCAAACCCTTACCAGACAAGCGTTGGAGCCGCAAGTTTTTAGACCTGAATCCTTACCTTTATTCTTCGTTCTTGAAGAAGAAAAGACGCTAAAGTAGTAACAATTGCTGTTCCAAAAGCTGTGACGATCGATGTTAGGACTGTTGTAAGCATAACTTCTAATCCTCAGATAACTTTTTTGGGTCAAAATTTACGTCTCCTATCATCGCTTCTGCTTCGGCGAAAGCTGCCACTAATTTTTCCGGGGAGCTACTACCAGTGTGAAATCTCATTGATTCAGCTCTTAAGTGTCTTTGAGCTTGACGGAATCCATTACCTTTTCGTTTAACATATGTTGTGTTAATCAAAGCTAATGAAATTGCGCTAATTTCAGAAAGCACTTTTGTTCGATGAGTTCCGAGTTCTTAAACAAAGGTAGCAACAAGTAAAGATGACATGATTGAACTTACTCCCAAAAACAGATAAATGGAATGTAAGATATAGGCATACTGATGCCATTTTTCGATTTGATATTAAAACTTTTCGGGGATTTCTTGCATCAGAAAATTCAACCATCAATTAAATGGTAAATTGTTGAATTAGGAGAAATAGCGATCGCACTTGCAAGCTTTATTCCCGGTTATTTAGTGAGGAGATGAATGGGTGACTAGGTGCGATAAATCTATGGTTCTACTTCTTGTTAATAATTAACAAAAATGCCAGAATTCCATCTATTAGCTGTCAGCTTTTGCTGCATCACTTCTTAATAAATAAAACTGAGATTCAATAGCCTTCAATTCTTCTGTACCTTCTACATACTTAACATCAGTCAACAAATTATTAGCTTGCGCTTGAAGAATACGATAGGCTCCCGCTCTTTGTTTAACTGGAAATGCGTTTCCAATTGATTGAATAGCAACGATCACTCCGCCTAGAATGCCAGTAGCTATCTTTTTGTCTTGCTGGTCTATTCGATCCCAGGTAGACAGAAGGGTAATTATTAAAGTAAGAACGATCGTGGTAATTGTCAAACCTCCATCCCAGTTCCGATTGATTCGTCTGAGCCTAGTCATTTCTTGAGTTAATTCCTTAACTTCATTCTCTAAATATTGTCTTTTGTCCTCAAGTGAA
The DNA here is from genome assembly GCF_036701775.1 of Microcoleus sp. N9_A2. Lineage (NCBI taxonomy): Bacteria > Bacillati > Cyanobacteriota > Cyanophyceae > Oscillatoriales > Microcoleaceae > Microcoleus > Microcoleus sp. N9_A2. The sequence continues at coordinate 56,740 of NZ_JAUBRH010000031.1, forward strand.
GATGGAGTTAATTCTTTAACTTCATCCTTTGAATTTTTGGTTTTTTCGGGAATTACAGATTGAGATTGCATTTTTTATTTTCCTCTAATTTTTAAATTTACACCAATTTTAAGTAGATGCATCTTGTGCTGATAACAGTCAGTACAACAGATTTTACAAGCACGTCCTCCGGCTGCTTTAATCATCCATCTAACTCAACTTTACTTACTCTTTTCCGTGTTCAGAAGAATTTGGTTTAATCTCAATGCTAGAAAAATGTGGCATTTGATTAACCTCCTAAATATTTAAAGTTTGGTAATGAGATGAACGAATAATGAGGTGCGCTCGGCTTACCATTTAAACACTTTTAAAACTGTAGACAACCCCTGATGCCTCTTGTAAAATAGGATTTGCCGATCGCCCTAGAGAGTGTTAACGGGCAGCGTCCACCTACAGCAGTCCCCAGTCCACAAAAAGGTCGCGAGGATCGTAAAGACGCAAAAGTCTGACCAGTTCTTTCAAATCATTCATTGTGGTTGGGCAAACACATCCTGCACTACCTGGTGAATGGCTCTGGTTCCAATCAACATGAAAGCCAAAAGCATCACGATCGTCAATCTGGGTGAAATGTTTAATTAGAGGAACAAAGACTGGACCAATCCCATCATTTGCATGGAAGTGAGCAACATTGTAGTTGTCTTTACCACCCGCCCAATCAATATCGCCGATGACGTAGCGTCCTTGAGGAATTGGCTCTAAACTCCCTGCATTGCTATCTTCAGGAAGATTGAACCTTTGTATTCCAGCAACACCTGAAACAACACGAAGCGAGCTAAGAACGTTCCCTTGAGAACTAATCCAGTCTAGTGACAACCACTCAAGCCCGTCGGAATTTTGCTGATGGGTACGAGTGAGACGGCAGTAGACACGTCCTTCCATCGGTTCAGGCAAACGTTTGCGTGACTTAGCGAGTGCAGCAGAAAGTGTTGCTTTTGTTTTGGGACCGAAAATCCCCTCAACCTTGAGATTATTCTCACCTTGGAACCGTGCAACAACTTCTTGAGTGACATCAGTATAGCTATTCGGCTGAATGTCAAGTTTGAGAAAACCGCGCTCTGCTAATGCACAATTGAGGATGTAGCAATCATCACCAGCAGATCCTTGCTTTAGGGTACGGGTAATCTTCAGGGGAAGTTCTGGAGTCTCATAAGGTTTTTGCAGAGGAGCAACAGCATTAGATGCAGGAATTTCGACATCATCACCTGGCCATCCATCCCGTCGGAATAAGGCTTCTTCTTTATTGCGACGAATCACCAATCCTGGTAGAACTTTCCCATCTCCATGAATCCAGCGATCGAATTCACGGGCGGCTCCCTCGTAGTCTTGCTTGTTGAGCTTACGCAGGAGTGTTGATTTTTTTAAGGCTTCCGATCCGAGATTAAACGTGAACGAAACGAGTGCATCAAACATACCTTGTTTGAGAGGAACTGTGTACAGGCTATTTACTGCTGCTGCCTTCTTTTGTATCCGCTCAATAATTCGGGGCGGACTACCCACTCAGGAACGATTTTGCGTCATTTGAGGTGCATCGTTGAGCGATTTACCCCGGATTATTGAGCGGATACCTTCTTTTCGACTTCCAAATTTAACCAGAGTGAAGCGTCAGCTTCAGTAATGACATCACCTTGTTTCACTGCGCTGTCTCGATCAATGTGATGAATTGATCCATAACCAATCGTCCATACCCCGACTGGATCAAGATAAGCTCCAATTGTTCCATCAGGAAGTTTGCGATGTAGACCTTCCGACTCTTTGATGAGATTTAAGCAATCTTGACTTGGTTGCATATTCATAAGTATTTCTCTTTCTTGACTTTCCCCATCAAAACCCAAACCCGATCGCCTTGCCGGTGAGAAAAAGTGACATGGTTTTGTAAAGTTACGTAAATTCACTCAATCGATTTGAGATTTGATATCTGAGATTGTGCAATTAACCTCATCCCAAATCCGGGTTAAATATCCCCCTTATTTTTCAGTCTCGGAAGGCGAACAAAAGCTTGTTTAGTATCGGTTTTAACCCGAAGTATAAAAGGGATTACCTTGCGGTTAATTCAGTCAATTTGTTTTCTTTCCTGAACAGCAACTCGCACTCATGAAATATCAGTAAATTTACTGAATAGGTCAAAATGGCAAGCTATGAAAGGACAAGAAGCGATCGCCCTAATTGACATTTTGTTACAATCCGCCAATAAAAAGCAAAAACTCAATGACGTTCAATCCCTCGTCTTTCTGGAAACTTGGGAAGGACATTCTTATCAAGAAATAGCCGATCGCTTACTTTACGAACACGATTATATTAAACAAGTCGGTTCGCATTTGTGGCGAATTATCTCTAAAATCATCGGTGAAAAAGTCTCAAAGCACAATCTGCAAGCAGTCTTGCGCCGCTACCAGCATCGCAGCGTACCAGATAACTGCATCCAAGATTGGGGAGAAGCGATCGATATTTCCTCTTTTTACAACCGCCAACAGGAACTCGAAACATTAGAAACTTGGATTAGTGGCAATTCTACCCGTTCGATTGGTATTTTTGGCATTGGCGGTATCGGCAAAACTTCTCTGTCTGTCAAACTCGCTCAGCAAATTCAATCTCAATTTCAATTTGTGATTTGGCGCAGCTTGCAGCAAGCACCGCGATTAGATGTTATCCTCAGCAATATTTTACCGATTTTAACTAATTCATCAGCGACAACAAATAACTCTGTTTCTGCTCTCATGGAACAGTTGCGACAAAAACGCTGTTTGTTAATTATCGACAATTTGGAGTCGATTTTGCAAGGGGGAAATCGCAGCGGACAATACCAACAAGGCTATGAAGATTATGGACTGTTAATTGCGCGCATTGCTGACGAATCGCACCAAAGTTGTTTGATTTTAACCGGAAGAGAACAACCGGGCGGGTTCGCTGTGCGATCGGGCGAAAATTTGCCCGTGCGATCGCTCAAACTCTGCGGGCTTTCACCGCCTGTATGCCAGAAAATCCTCGCCGATAAAGGATTAAACGCAACGCTACTACAAAGTAGAGATATTGTCAACTACTTTGGCGGCAATCCCCTGGCGATTAAAATTGCAGCCACGACTATTCAAACACTTTTTGGCGGTGATATTCAGAGATTTTTATTGCAAGGAAATACTGTTTTTAGCGATTTGTGGGATTTGCTCGATCGCCAGTTCGAGCGCCTGTCTCCCCTGCAACAACAAATCATGTACTGGTTGGCCATTAATCAAGAAGCAGCGACTCCTGCAAAGCTAAAAGCTGAAATTTGGCCCAAAGTTTCAGGACGCGACCTGATGGAAGCATTGGAGGCGCTGGCGGGGCGATCGCTCATCGAAGATCGGCGATCGCTCAACGATCACGCACCAACAACTTTAATGCTACAGCCTGTGATCGTCGAGTATATCATAGAACGCTTGATTCAAACCGCAATCTAAAACTTTTAATAAATTCCGGGAATGAGTTTTTTGACTCGCTGGCGATATTCTGAATAGTCGGGATATTTTTCACTCAACCAGGTTTCTTCGCGATTGGCTTTGATATCAAAAAATATCAGTAAAATTGCAGTAGCTATTAAGTGCGATATGCTCATTTGAAAAATTGTCCAACCGAAAGCTGCTAAAATTAAGCCGCTGTATAATGGATGCCGCACTATGCTGTAAATTCCTGTTTGGATTAATTCTCCGTTTTCTATGGGATAGGGTAAAGGTGTGAGGTTTTTTCCTAAGTCTATCAATCCTTTGACGATTAAAATTAATGCACCAAAACCGAGCATAGCTGCCAGAAACCAGGTAAGATAAATTAATTGAGTTGATTGAATTTTGAATCCCGGCAGTTGATAAACTGGTAAGATGGCAAATCCTGCTAGTAATGCTCCTTGCAGCAATACTAAATATTCGCCGCGGCTGTTGTTGCGCCAGCCTTCGCGCGTGAAACCCCAGTCAGTTAATAGTTGTTTCATAGTTATAGGAAAGTTCGGCAACGGATTTTTTAACGGATTTAACGGATGTCACGGATAGAGGGAAGTTCGGCAACGGATTTTTTAACGGATTTAACGGATGTCACGGATAGAGGGAAGTTCGGCAACGGATTTTTTAGCGGATTTAACGGATGTCACGGATAGAAAGGTTAGAAGAGTCCTGGACGCATTAAGAGCAAATCCACCGGGTTTTTTACGGAATTCGCAGGGTAAAATCTGTGTATTTTCGTGAAAAAACCCGGTTTTTGACTGGTTGTGAATAAGTTTTATTTATTCTAGCCAGGGACGTGTCATTAGTTCTAGTTGGTTGACTTCATCTTGGCTTAAAGTCCAGCCTAGTGCGCCTGCGTTTTCTTCGGCTTGTTTGGCGGTTTTGGCGCCGGGAATTGGGATGACTCCGTTTTGAGATATTAACCAGTTTAGGGCAACTTGGGCGGGGGTGCGATCGCGCTTTCTCCCCATTTTCCGCAAGGTGGACATGACTAATTCGATTTTCTCAATCCCGGCTTTGCTGAAGCGGGAGTCCATTTTACGGGCTCCTGTCGGTTGTTCTTGGGCGCTGTATTTCCCGGTGAGCAATCCTTGGGCTAAGGGGCTGTATGCTAAAATTGTGACTCCCAATTCGCGGGCTGCACTGACAATTTTTTGTTTTTCTACTTGTCGCGACAGCAATGAGTAACGGACTTGATTTGTTGCTAGGGGAACTCCTCTGGCTGCTAATATTTTGTGGGCTTCGCGCATCTGTTCTTCTGAATAGTTGCTGACTCCTACTGCTTGAATTCTGCCTTGTTTTACTTCGTCTGCTAAGACATTCATCAAGGTTTCTTGACTGAGTAAAAAACTGAATGGCCAGTGTACTTGATAGAGGGCTATTTGTTCTACTTGCAAGCGTTTTAAGCTGGCACTCAAGGCTTCGGAAACTGATTTTCCGGTAATTCGCCAAGGTACGGGGCCGAATTTTGTGGCTATTTGTACGGGTTGGCTGGTTTTTTTGATAAATTGTCCCAGCAATTCTTCTGACAAGCCGTTACCGTAGACTTCGGCTGTATCGAAAAAGTTGACTCCGGCATCTAGGGATGTTTTGAATGCTGCTTCTACTTCGGCGGCGCCGTAGTTGCTGCCGTAGTTCCAAAATAGTTTGTCGCCCCACGCCCAAGTTCCGACGCACAGGGGAATGACGGCTGGGCCTTTTTGTCCTAGGGTAATGGTTGTCACGGTTCGTAAATCCACAATTCTTTATTTTCTATTATTTTCATAGGAATAATCGCTTTTGAGCTTCTAGCTGGAGGAGGAAAGGTGGCTGGTGGCGATATATCATACCATTTTAGATTTTAGATTTTAAATTTTAGATTTTAGATTGGGAATAAATAATTGTGTCTGGGTTGGCAGCACGGGCGTACAGTTGCATTATTTTTTAACTGGTATCAGTTACTATAAATGCTGATGCTGTGTTTATTTGAATAGTTATGTCGATCGACCGTTTGCCAGATTCTAGATTAACAGATTCCGCGACTGCTGCTATCAAGAGAGTTACCCTCGTGACTATGTTCCGGCTGGGTTTGTTTCAGATGGGGCTGGGTATGATGTCGATTTTGACGCTGGGGGTGCTCAATCGCGTGATGATTAAGGAGTTGGCGATTCCGGCTACTGTGGTGGCGGGTACGCTGGCAATGCACCAGTTTGTCGCCCCGGCTAGGGTGTGGTTCGGGCAAATGTCGGATGCTAAGCCTTTGTTTGGGCATCACCGCACGGGTTACGTGTGGGTAGGAAGTGTTTTGTTTGTAATTTCGGCTTTTTTGGCGGTGCAGGTGATGTGGCGCTTGGGAGCTAGTTTGGAGGCTGTGGGATGGACGACTCCTACTTACGGTTGGGTGGGTTTGTTGGGTTTGGTTTTTGCAGTTTATGGTATCGCAATTTGTTCGAGCTCGACTCCTTTTGCTGCTTTGTTGGTGGATGTTTCGGATGAGGAGGATCGATCGAAGTTGGTGGGTGTTGTGTGGTCGATGCTGATGGTTGGTATTATTATCGGGGCGATTGTCAGCAGCGGTTTGCTGAAGCAGATTGATGGGGATGTGCCGCGGGAAGTTTTGCAGGCTTCGATTAATGGTTTGTTTGTGAAGGTGCCGGCGGTGGTTTTGCTGTTGGTGGGGATTGCAACTTTTGGGGTTGAGAAAAAGTATTCGCGGTACGGGGTGCGATCGCTCGCAGTGAATCGAGAAGATAAAATTACTTTGGGAAGTGCGCTGCGGATTTTGACTGCTAGCCGTCAAACCGGTTTGTTTTTTACTTTCCTGCTGGTAATGACGATTTGTTTGTTTATGCAGGATGCGGTTTTGGAACCCTACGGCGGGGAAATTTTTAAGATGCCGATTTCGGAAACTACGCGGTTGAATGCTATTTATGGTACTGGTGTGCTTTTTGGTTTGAGTGCTACTGGTTTTTTAATTGTGCCGCGCATCGGCAAGCAAAATACGATTAGGTTGGGTTGTTTGTCGGTGGCTGCTTGTTTTTGTTTGATTATTTTATCGGGATTTACTGGTAATCCAATTGTGTTTAAGTCGGCTTTAATGTGCTTCGGATTAGCTTCAGGAATTACGACGACTGGTGCGCTAAGTTTGATGTTGGATTTGACTGCTGCAGAAACGGCGGGGACTTTTATTGGCGCTTGGGGTTTGTCGCAAGCGATGGCGCGGGGTGTGGCGACGGTTAGCGGCGGTGCTATTTTGGATTTTGGCAGGAGTTTGTTTGGGGTGCCGATGTTGGCTTACGGGTTAGTATTTGCTGTACCGGCGGTGGGTATGATTCTGGCTGTTTGGCTGTTGGGTAGGGTGGATGTGCGGGAGTTTCAGGATAATGCTAAAAGTGCGATCGCCACTATTCTTGAAAATGAATTAGACTAAGGTTTAGTCATTAGTCAGTAGTCAGTAGTCATTAGTCAGTAGTTATTAGTCATTAATCCAACGTCATTAGCATTTTGTAGGGGCGGGTTTAGCTAAGGATATATAATACAAATGACTAAAAAAAAGGCAAAACCCGCTCAGTCATTAGTCCAACGTCATTAGTCAATATTCATTGGGAATTGGCAATTGGATAATTCTCTCCCCATCTCCCTTAGTTGTTAATTGTTAGTGAAATGAAAGATTTTTGGAACTCTATTTTAATTTTTTCTCAAACTACTGTCAAGACAATCGGACAGCAATTTTTGAAAGATTTCGGTTATGCACAAGCGCATGAGAAAGATGATGGCACTTTGGTTACGCAATCTGACAATTGGGCGGATGCGGAAATTAGAAGTGCGATCGCAATTGCGTTTCCCAACCACGGAATATTGAGCGAGGAAGGAGAACACGTTTTCCCTGATACTGAATGGTGTTGGGTTGTCGATCCTTTGGATGCTACCACTAATTTTGCTCGCGGAATTCCGATTTGGGGGATTTCTTTGGGTTTATTGTATCGCGGAACTCCGGTTTTTGGCTGTGTGCATTTGCCCCCGGTGAATCAATTGTTTCACGGTTTTTATGCAGAGGATTTGGCGGGCGATAATGTATTGACAAATATGCCTCAAGGTGCATTTTTAAATGGTAGGCAAATTCGCCCGAGTGCTGATAAAATGAGCGGAAATCATATATTTAATTTGTGTTCGCGGAGTGTGGGAATTGGGCCTCATCTTCCGAGTAAAATTCGGATGTTGGGTATGGCTAGTTACAATTTTTTGATGGTGGCTTCTGGTGCGGCTATGGGAGGGGTGGAAGCAACTCCGAAAATTTGGGATATTGCCGGGAGTTGGGTAATTGTGAAGGCTGCGGGTGCGGTTTGGCTACCGCTGGAGTCCCAGGCGATTTTTCCGTTGGAAGTAGGGAAGAATTACGGGAGGGTTTCTTATCCCACTTTGGTGATGAACCGGCAGGAGTTGGTGTCGGTGTTTTTGCCGTTTGTGGAGGCTTGGAAGAAGAAGAAAATGGGCTGATATTAATGTCACCTCGAACCGAATAGGTTTGTAGTGAGGACTTTAGTCCTTCTTTCTTGCGGACTAAAGTCCTCACTACGAACCTGTTTTATCGTAGTGTAGGGATGCCCAATCGTACAATTATTAAATAAAACTGCATGGCAGATGTGACGGAGGAGTCTCCCACGCCTGCCGTGCGGTTTGGAAGAAATATACCGACCGATGACCGATGGTTAAATTATGCTTGCTCTGGTGTATTTCTGCCAATGTGCGATCGGGTGGTTTTCTTTTAGGTCGATCGGGTGATGCGGTTCTGGTATAATTTAGAGTAAGTCTGATTCTCCATTTCGCAATCTTTGGGTAAGATTAAATTTAAGAAACACCAAAATAATTCTTGAGAAAATACAAAACCGCATTACAAAAATGCTGGTATCGCCCTTGTGCATCCATTTGTTGACAAACTTCAGCTAATAATTCTGCCTCTTCCTGCGTCGTCATTCCTTTCAGTGCTTCCAGCGCTTGAATTCGTCCCTGCGTTAAGTCATAATGGTTGAGTCCCAAAACTTTAATTGTTATTTCAGCATCTTTTTCCTCATCTAAATTATTTGTAGTTGGCAGTATCTCACCAGTGCTAGAATAACTAAAAAATTCTTCACAGTTCGACTTTAGTGGTGAAACTGCGATAAAAAGATTCTTTTTCTTATTCCCACAATACTCAGGCCAATTTGGATATCTGCCACAAGAACCTAGCAGATTTGTGTAATCAACAGATAATTCTGAATTAGTCTTGCTCTGAGGGGCTAGATGTTCAATATGGCTATTACTTTGCTCAACTTTCTTACAGCAGTAGCAGCAAATATAGCCTTGTTCACTTAGCAAAGAAATGTGTACCGATCCTTTTTCAGGATTGGAAAAAGTTTTGTAATCATAATTGACACCAAGAGACTTTTGTGTAGCCTTCCAGTCTGAAAAATCTTGAGGTTCTTTTCCCTTTTGAATATATTTCATTTATTGAGAATTTCCTTGCGTTGAATTAGCCAATCTGCTCTCACAAATTCTGGATCTTCTTCTCCCATTCTGTGCGCTAATTCTTGGCGCAATCGCCGTGCGTTGTCAAGTTCACCCTTGTCTATGAAGCGAAACAGTTCATGTAAAGATTCCTGAATTTCCTGCGGACGTTCAGGGGTTCCCATGAGCGTTTCTAAAATCCGATTGCTATCTTTCCCATAGGATGGTATTCGCTCAATCACAATTCCTTCAGATGTTGACCTCAAAAGATGAACCCATTTGAGATCGCTGATTACCTGTGGCGAATGAGTGGTAACTATAAACTGGCAATTAGGGAAAGTTTTTGCCAGATTCGGAATAATCGCCCGTTGCCATTTTGGGTGCAAGTGTAGCTCAATCTCGTCGATTAAAACAACCCCGAAACCCTGAAGTGGATTGCATGATGGATTCGGATTTGCGCTCGCCAAACGCCTTGCTAAATCTCCTGCCAGTGCTAACAAGCATTTTTCACCATCGGATAGTTGATTGATGATAAGTTCATCGCCTTGTTTGTCCACAGTCATTCGCAAAGGCGATCGCCGAATCCGTAAATTTGAGAAGCCGTTTAGTAAGTTAGCGATCGCATCTCTGACTGCTTCTTATTGGCGATCGCGATACTCATTAAAACTATTTAGTCGTAATTCTTTTTCTAAATCTTCCCGATCTCTAAACCATTCAAAAAAGCGCCTAAAGTCGATCTGCCCTCCCGTGAGTACCTCGTCATAAGCAGTTATCTGCTGAAACGAATGTTTCGTCCTAATCTTCAAAGGAATATCAAGTACAGCGCGGTTAGTTGGGTAGTAAATAGCTAGAGGTAATGCTACGTTGGAAGTACCATCTAACTCATTGTGTATGTTGTCAACAACAGTTTTTAACTCCGCAAGGTTGCTGCTAGTATCTTTGCTTCGCCCTTTAGTGACATGAGTTAAAGACCATGCCAATTCCTGCCCATCGTTGATTGAAATTGTGATTTTATTGTGAGTTTCTTTACCTCCTTTTTTGATGTCATCGTCGTTGAAAAATCGTCCAGAACTATTGGGGTTTTGAATTCGCTTTGTCAGCCAGGACAGCAGAATAGCCAGACAATCAAGTATGCTAGATTTTCCCACACCGTTGATACCGATAAACACAGTCGGCTCATCTCTATCAAACTCCAGGGTCAAATCGCTGAAGCCTCGGAATGAGTTCATTTTTAGACGCTTGACTTTCACGCTTTGGTTCTTGTTCTGGCTGAGTGGGTTATATTTTTGAGATTATATCAAATCAATACTGCCAAATATAGTCAACAATAGACAATATTGTCAAATTAGTAAACTATCTTAAGATTATCTGCGTTGCATCTGTGTTGATCTTCTTTGAAGGATCGGTTGATCTGCTCAACCAAAGATTTATGCAATCGGTTCTGCGTTACCAGGCACAAAGCGCCTGGTAACGAGTAAAATCGCCTTATGCGATTAATTTAGACAGGACATTCGACAATTTAGCACCGAGATTTTCAACAGATTCCTGCAGTTGGGCATCTTTCATCGTACCGTCATCATTAAATGCTTCAAAAGCTTTGGGAATTGCTTTCTGATCCGGGAGGACAAACACGTTAATATTACCCAGGATCGATCGCAAATGAACCAATCCCCGCAAACCGCCCAATCCGCCAGGGGAAGCACTCATAATCACCGCTACTTTGTCAGTAAAAGCCACCAATCCCGGTTCGCCAGGAGCTGGGCGCGATACCCAGTCGATCGCATTTTTCAACACAGGCGTAACCGAACTGTTATACTCGGGAGAAGCTATCAAAAACCCATGATGCGCTATCATCAATTCCTTCAACTTCCGGGCATTTTCTGGCATTCCCTCTTTTGCTTCCAAATCTTCATCAAATATCGGCAGCGGCAAATCGCGCAAATCTAAATATGTAACTTCTGCACCCGCCGCCCTAGCCCCAGCCGCTGCAACTTTTACCAGCAGTTTGTTGTAGGATGCTTCGCGGGTACTTCCGGCAAATGCCAGTATTTTTGGTCTGTTTGTCATGGATTTTTAGGGATAATTGCTTCTGAGTAAAATTTTACTATTCCCGGTGCTGCCAAACAAAGTCAGCAATAGATTTTTCTGCCGACAAAGCAGGATTTTCACTGGAATTGAATACAACGGATCGCGTTTTTACCTTCCCGACTCCCAAACGCCTCTCGACGCGGCTGGGAATGCCGTAACCGTAAATAATATGCCCTTTCCCCGCCAAAACTACAACTTGATAGTCGGGATTGGCTTTGACAAATTCAGCGATTTTTTCCGCCATAGTTTCGTCCCACAAAACTTGGGCTTGCAAAAATCTTTCAAAAGCCGTACTATTTCCCTGTGCTGCCTTTTGGTGTTGCTGATAAACTTCTAGCAGCAGTTGCCGATATTCGGGGTTGTCGGTGCGAATTTGGGAAATTGGCGGAATGTGCTTTTTGTCCTCTGCTGTAAGGCTTTCTAGACCTTGAGTGGCAACTTTTCTCGTGACTTCTGACGGGGTATTTAAGGCGAGGACGGGTAGTTGATTTTCTTTGGCAAACCGCAAAATGGGGGCGTAATATTCCCAGGGAAAACGCCATCTGCGATCGTACTCTGTTTGCTCGACTAATTGCTCTTCTGTCAGTTTACCAGCTAAGTAGTTGTCGATCGCACTTTGGAACGGACGCTGAAACATCTCCATTGCGATCACAATTTTACGATTTTGCCGCTGCATTTCTTGAATAATTTTCAGTTGAGCTTGGTGGTCTGTCTCGCTATCGTGAGTTTCTCCGAGATACACAATTTTCGCCTTCACCAACTGTTGCAGAATCTCTTGGTTAGTGTAAGTTTGCTGCGCTTGAGGCTTCACAGTCGGTTCCGCTGTCGCTATCACATTGCTACATAGCAGGAAAATGCTCAGCGATAAAACACACAGTTTGATGAGTTTGGTTGTTTTCATAAAAATATTATGCCTGTTTCTCGCAGCAGCAACCACAGCCGGAATCTACTATTTTAGCTGAGCAGCTAGAAAGCTCGATGCTTGATTTAACTTCACAATTACCCGCAATTATCTACACCCCTAGAGGGTTGTCTTCCCTCTTCCCTCTTCCTTCTTCCCTCTTCCGACCTTTGTAAAGTTTAGTTGCAGGTACTTGCGCTTCCGAGAGAAGGTGGTAAATTAATAATATGAAGCAAACAAAAAGCTTCTCCGACAGATACCAAATCCAGATCTCACAGCGAAGTTCACAATAGAATCTAAGGAGTAAAACGCTGTTTAATCTCACATCTGTCCCATCAAAAACCAATAGCAGCACCCACCAAAAAAGCTGATACTTCCTCAAATAATTAGAGGGGAGCAATGCAACTAAATCCGAGGATTATTGCAACTCCGCATCGAAGTTTTAAAAAGAGGAAATCACTCGGTACATAAGGCTGGGTGCTGTTGTTGTTAAAAGATATTTTCGGTTTGTGATGTTTTTTTCAGTAGAGGTAGAGCCTCTAGATATGCGTTACCGGGCAGAGCCGGGTAACGAGCATAAAAGGAGAAAAATTAGAAAATTACTGGAAAATAGTCTCGTCTTCCTTTCGCCACGCGGGATCGACGATACAAATAAATATTAGCGGCTCTGTGCCACAGTTGTAAATAAACTGCTTGGCGTTTGGCGGAATGTAAACGGCATCTCCGGCTTCTACGAATTGATTTTCGTCGTCGATGTGCATTTCTCCAACGCCGCTGAGAATGTAGTAAACTTCAGAAGTGGTCAGGGAGTGCAGCGCAGAAGTTTGCCCTGCGGGCAAAGTTGCATGGGCTAAACTGTAACGCAAATCCACAGCTTCTTTGTCTGGATGCAGCAATTCTCGCAGTTGAGTACCGTCGCCAGCAATAAACTCGTCGCAGGCATTTAGCTTTTGAATGAGCATTCTTTCCGCACTCCTAAAAATCTCTCTACCACAACTTAAGTTTAATTGAAAGAGCCAGAGATGTTAAGAAATGTGTAAAGCGGCGGCAGATTTTTTTTAACCGTAAGTTCCCGATTGCGATCGATAATCAGGACAGTCGATCGCATCTTCAGATAAAGCTATTGTAGGCTGAACGGGACACTTGAGGTGGTAGTCGCCGGTGAAAAATACGCAGTTAGCACAAGGGATTTGGTGCATCCGCTGAGCTCGGCGCATAGAGTCGGCGACAGTACGCCCGATACTCGAACACAGCAAAAAAACTAAGCCCCAGGCGGAGACAAAACACAGCGGGACTAAAACAGGCTGTATTGCCTTAAGCAAAAAGTAAAGCATAGCCAGAAAATTTAGCGGTAGGAACAGGCCGCACATACCTTACAGTAGTGGAATTGGCGATCGATCGACCAAAAAGTTTAGAATCCTTTACAGCTCGATCGAGAAACCGGGCAATTATGGGATGATAGAGAACCGTCGTTAAATAAAATTAGAGGAAACCAGTTATGTCACTGCGATTAGGCGATACAGTTCCCAACTTTACCCAAGCCTCGTCTGAAGGCGAAATCAACTTCTACGACTGGGCTGGTGATAGCTGGGTCGTGTTGTTTTCCCATCCGAAAGACTATACTCCAGTGTGCACCACCGAACTCGGTGCAGTGGCCCGTCTCAAGTCAGAATTTGAAAAGCGGGGTGTCAAAACCATTGCCCTCAGCGTCGATGATGTGGATTCTCACATGGGCTGGATTAAAGATATTGAGGAAACTCAAAATGTCACCCTCAATTATCCGATTTTAGCAGATGGCGATCGTAAAGTCTCCGACATTTACGACATGATCCATCCCAACTCGCTGAACAACTTAACAATCCGCACAGTTTTTGTGATTGACCCGGAAAAGAAATTGCGTTTGAGCATTACTTATCCGGCTAGCACTGGTCGGAATTTTAATGAAATTTTGCGAGTAATTGATTCCTTGCAACTTACCGACAAATACAGCGTTGCGACTCCGGTTGATTGGAAAGATGGCGACGATTGCGTAATCGTACCTTCGATTACCGACCCCGCAGAGTTGGCAGAGAAATTTCCCAAAGGCTACACGCCGATTAAGCCTTATTTGCGGATGACTCCTCAGCCGAATAAATAGGTTTAACATTCCTGGAAGCAGAACCTAATTATGTAGGGTGCCCGCGGAGCACCTTACCTCAATTCGCGCGTCATATCAAATCCGTTGACAGCGGAATTATTATCTCTCTCTTCTCTTTCTCTGTGTCCTCTGTGCCCTCTGTGGTTAATCATTCCGATACAACGGAATTGATCCCACACCAGCTTATAGTGAGGACTTGAGTCCTTAATCCTGATTTTAGAGGACTCAAGTCCTCACTACAAACAAAAAAATTGTGCAATCTTGTCTGAACAATTTAGAGTGGAGGAAAGGCAAAATGCTGTCATCAACAATTGTGTTGCGAATACCGCCAAAATTGCAAATGACAGACGACGAGTTTTTCGAGTTCTGTCAAATCAATAGTGAGTTACGCATTGAACGCAACAAATCCGGAGAATTGCTAATTATGCCCCCTACTGGTGGAACACCAGGAAATCGCAGCGGTAGCGTCTTGGGAGAGTTGTATATTTGGGCTCGCCAAGATGGAACCGGTATGTGTTTTGACTCCAGTACGGGATTTAAGCTTTCAATGGGTGACAAGTCTCCAGATGCCTCGTGGATTAAACTGGAACGGTGGAATGCTTTATCTCAAGAACAGCAAGATAAATTCGCACCTATTTGTCCGGATTTTGTAGTAGAACTGAGGTCGGCTTCTGACAATCTCAAGCCATTGCAAGAAAAAATGCAAGAATATATGAGAGAACCAGGAGTGCAGTTAGGCTGGTTGATTGACTGCAAAAATCCCAGAGTTTATATTTACCGTCCTGGTTTGCCAGAGGAATGTTTGGAGAATCCGGCGACAGTCAGCGGCCACCCCGTTTTGCCCGGATTCGTACTCAATATGAGCAAGATTTGGTAAGCTTAGTATAGGAGCAACGATCGAGGAAATCAATTATGTTGACATCAACAATTGTGTTGCGAATACCGCCCAAATTGCAAATGACAGACGACGAGTTTTTCGAGTTCTGTCAAATCAATAGTGAGTTACGCATTGAACGCAACAAATCGGGAGAATTGCTAATTATGCCCCCTACTGGTTCGGAGACGGGAAACCGAGAAGGTAATATATTTGGGCCGCTGTGGGTTTGGGCAGAACAAAATGGTACTGGTTTAGCGTTTACTTCGAGTACAGGATTTACTCTGTCAACAGGTGCAGAAAGGTCGCCGGATGCTGCTTGGATTAAATTGGAAAGATGGAATGCTTTGTCACCCGAACAAAAGCAAAAATTTGCCCCTATTTGCCCTGATTTTGTAGTAGAACTGAGGTCGGCTTCTGACAATCTCAAGCCATTGCAAGAAAAAATGGAAGAATATATGAGAGAACCAGGAGTGCAGTTAGGCTGGTTAATTGACCGCAAAAATCGCAGAGTTTATATTTACCGTCCTGGTTTGCCAGAGGAATGTTTGGAGAATCCGGCTACAGTCAGCGGCGACCCCGTTTTGCCCGGATTCGTACTCAATATGAGCAAGATTTGGTAGAACTGCTAGCAATAAATATCAACTTATTGTAAAAATTAATCATAGGATACACACACGCAAAAAATATGGATATTAAAAACGGCTTTGTAGGCACAATCGGCAACACGCCACTAATTCGCTTAAACAGCTTCAGCGATGAAACAGGCTGCGAAATTCTCGGCAAAGCAGAGTTTCTCAATCCCGGCGGTTCCGTTAAAGATAGGGCTGCTTTATACATCATCAAAGATGCAGAAGAAAAAGGCTTGCTGAAACCGGGCGGCACCGTTGTTGAAGGCACTGCCGGCAATACAGGCATCGGTTTGGCACACATTTGCAACGCTAAAGGTTACAAATGTTTGATTGTGATTCCCGATAACCAATCTCAAGAAAAAATCGATGCTTTGAAAACCTTGGGCGCTGAAGTTCGGACTGTTGCCGCTGTTCCTTACAAAGACCCGAATAATTATGTCAAATTGTCGGGAAGATTGGCCCAGGAAATGGAGAATGCAGTCTGGGCAAATCAGTTTGACAATTTAGCCAATCGCCGAGCTCATTACGAGACAACTGGCCCGGAAATTTGGGAACAAACAAACGGGAAAATTGATGCTTGGGTAACAGCTACTGGTACCGGCGGCACTTTTGCTGGCGTAGGAATGTTTTTGAAAGAAAAAAATCCTGCTGTGAGAATTGTCTTGGCCGACCCGATGGGCAGCGGGCTTTACAGTTATTTCAAAACTGGGGAAATTAAGACGGAAGGCAGTTCGATTACTGAGGGAATTGGCACCACTCGCGTCACAGCAAATATGGAGAATGCCCCGGTAGATGACGCCATCCAAATTCACGATACTGAAGCTGTCCGGGTGATTTACCAACTGCTGAGGAAAGAAGGGCTGTTTATGGGCGGTTCTGTGGGCATTAATGTGGCGGCGGCGGTGGCTTTGGCGAAGCAAATGGGGCCTGGACAGACGATTGTTACGGTACTCTGCGACGGTGGGGCTCGGTATCAGTCGCGTTTGTTCGATCGACAATGGTTGGCTTCCAAAGGTTTATCACCAGATTAATCGTAGGGTGCGTTGCGGCGCACCTTAAAATCTGGGCTTATATGCGCGCACCTATTCCCATGATAAAAAAATAGCATATATGTAGCAGATTGTCAAGTAAAAAAACATGAAAATCACAGAATTTTCTAGGCAAGTTCTTGTTTGCCAAAACCGCACTTGTCGCAAGCAAATTGCAGCAAAGGTACTGGCAGCTTTTCAGAAATTGTCGCCCTCAGAAGTTGAAGTTGTTGCTAGCAGTTGTTTGGGACAGTGCGGCAACGGGCCGATGGTGTTGGTGCTGCCAGAAGAGGTTTGGTACAATGGCGTTTGTCCTGAAGAAGTTGCGACAATAACTGAGCAACATTTGCGCGGAGGAAAGCCAGTGGAGAGGATGCTTTATCGCAAGTTTCACCGACTTTCTCATTAGTCGATCGCCCGCCTTTAAAATTCTTCCGCAAACAATCGGCGGAGAATTTCCGTGACTTCGGCGCAAAATCTGGCGTCGAGTTCGATCGCCAAGCGATCGACATTGCTGCTGGAACCGCCTACAGCTTTTTCTGCCCGCAAAGTCATGGCTAAAGTTCTGAGTTTTGCCGGCTTTCCCGCCGCCTTCGGCCGCTCGTCAACAAACCGCACTAAAGCCACATAAACTGTTTCTAGGGTTCCCCTGATCGAGCTCAGTCCGTAACCCAATTTTGAGATAATTACTGGAGAAGTGATCAGGCTATCCATCCCCAAAGTTTTAATTGCTACGTCCACATATCGAGCGCTGTCGTGTCCCATTGCTCTGACAATGCTTTCTAAGCTGTTCCACTGAGATGCTTTCATGCGCGATCGCTGTTCGATGTGGAAGTGCCATCCTAACATGGAAATCAGCCTGGTTAAGTCATAAGCAGATACGGAATTTTTTTGTTTTGTGCTGTTTAATGCGGCACTTAGCAGCACTTGTTTTTTGGTGAGATCGAATATTTTGGGGTTATTGTGATAAGGATTTTCGCCGTAATCGCCGCGAAAAATTAGGTCATTATTGCCAGTAGCGCTCTTCAGCCATTGCTCTAGTCCTATGCGAGTATCGAAGCGTTTGAACATCGCGGCTAAGGAGTTTGAACTTGCTATATGTGAGGCATAGCTAATCATGTCTTTTGCTACATCGTAAAAGTAAAAATCTTGTTTTAGCCCGTTGCCATCTCTAACAACGCAGTTGTCAATGTCGCAGTCGGGATATTTGCTATTTACTTGACTGACGATATTAAAGAGTGGGATAATTTTAGTAGCACTCCACTGCTCAGCATTGGTAAGTGCGTTTTTCCCCAGCCACTGCGCCTGAATTTTGCCCTCTACAAAAGTACCAATACAAACGCAGGCTTCCTTGATGTCTTCGTGGAGAAAACTTAAAGCTTGAGAGTTAATTTGAGGTAGTTCTCCCAGACTGGGAAACGGGGTAAGTTTGAGGGGATTATTGGGGCCGGGAATATAGCTAATTACTTTTAAGCCGTCGGGTTTCTGTTTGAGATAATCGGGATAGTTTTTAATTTCTTGTTTGTAAGGGGATTTTTCAATGCCCCGGTCTAAAAAAGCTAGTTTGTTTATGTTAGCTTTGGCATCTATTTCCATTTGGAGGTAGTTTTTGAAGATGCGCGCTCGGTCTTTTGCGAGTTCGAGGGAGGTGAGGTTCATGATAATTGTTGGCAGTTTGTTACAAATAAGTAAATCACTATAGCTGGCAAAAGTATAGTCATTTATAGACATGGGAGGCTTCAAGCCCCTCCCCTTTCACTTTTACTTTGAGCGGATTAACCCGCCTCGGCTGAACTACGCAGCTCCCTATCAAGAGTGCTGAACGCATTTGGGATTGCTTTTCTGAGAATGATTAAAGTCAGTGAAGGAGTCGCCTCCTCCACTGCTCTCCAAAACGGAACGTGATAGTTTCCCATCATTCCGCTCCT